>NZ_JBSFHO010000023.1:0-120868 GCF_053597075.1 Streptomyces sp. NPDC001514 | reverse complement strand
TGGCGGGCCACGGCTGCGCAACCGGCTCGATGTGCCGCGCGCCCCTTCGGCTCACTCGCCGAAGGGGCGCGCGGCCACAGGGGCGGACCGAGCCCGTAGGGCTCACTGCGCGCCGGGGCGCACCAGACCGCTCTCGTACGCGTACACCGCGGCCTGCACCCGGTCCCGCAGGCCCAGCTTCGTCAGCACATGGCCCACATGCGTCTTGACCGTCGTCTCGCTGACGAAGAGATCGGCGGCGATCTCCGCGTTCGACAGACCCCGGGCGACCAGCTTGAGCACCTCGACCTCGCGCTCGGTCAGCGTGTGCAGCGTGTCCGGGACGGCCTCCTCGCCGGACGGCAGGTGGTCCGCGTACTTGTCGAGCAGCCGGCGCGTGATGCTCGGCGCGAGCATCGCCTCGCCGGCCGCGACCACCCGGATCGCCTGGACCAGCTCGTTCGCCGGCGCGTCCTTCAGGAGGAAGCCACTGGCTCCCGCCCTCAGCGCCTCCACCACGTACTCGTCGAGGTCGAACGTGGTCAGCACCAGCACCTTCGCCGGGCCGTCCCGCCCCGGGCCGGTGATCTGCCGGGTCGCCTCCACGCCGTCCATCCGCGGCATGCGGATGTCCATCAGCACGACATCGGGCTGCAGCGCACGCACCTGGTCCAGCGCCTGCAGGCCGTCCCCGGCCTCACCGACCACCGCAATGTCCTGCTCCGCCTCCAGGATCATCCGGAAGCCGGTGCGCAACAGCGGTTGATCGTCGACCAGTAGGACGCGGATGGCCACGGGATCTCCTTCGCTAGACCGCCCCCCATTCTGCCCCGACGGCCGGCCGGCCACTCCGGCGGGCGTCAGGCCGAAGGCGCCACCGGTCCCGCCGGCACCACCGGCAGCGGGTATACCGGAGGCGTACCGCCGAACTCCGGGCACACCGCCTGGTGATCGCACCACCCGCACAGCTTCGTCGGCCGCGGCCGCCAGTCCCCCGTCTCCGTCGCCCGCATGATGGCGCCCCACAGCGCCAGCAGCTTGCGCTCCACCCGCTCGAGGTCCGCCGTCACCGGGTCGTACGTCAGCACCTCGCCGCTGCCCAGGTAGACCAGCTGCAGCCGGCGCGGCACGACACCCTTCAGCCGCCAGACGACGAGCGCGTAGAACTTCATCTGGAACAGCGCGCCCTCGCTGTACTCCGGCCGGGGCGCCTTGCCCGTCTTGTAGTCGACGATCCGCACCTCACCCGTAGGCGCGACATCGACCCGGTCGATCACCCCACGCAGCCGGAGCCCCGACTCCAGCTCCGTCTCCACGAACAGCTCACGCTCGGCGGGCTCCAATCGCGTCGGGTCCTCGAGCGTGAACCACCGCTCCACCAACTGCTCGGCCTCCGACATCCAGCGTGCCAGCCGCTCGCCGTCCGCGTCCTCGGCGAACAGCTCACCGAGCTCGGGCCGCGATTCCAGCAGCCGGTCCCACTGCCCGGGAATCAGCGCCTTGGCCCGTGGTGGCGTGCGCTGCGCCGCAGGCGCGTCGAAGAGCCGCTCCAGCACGGCATGCACGAGCGTGCCCCGGGTCGCCGCCTCGCTCGGCTTCTCCGGCAGCTTGTCGATCACCCGGAACCGGTACAGCAGCGGGCACTGCATGAAATCGCTTGCCCGCGAAGGAGACAGTGACATCGGCGGCCGGCCCTCCGGTGCGGTCGGAGGCACCTCCGGCGGGGAGGGATGGCCGTCCGCCACCGACGGCTGGTCCTCCGGGACGGACGGGCCGCCCTCCCGAACGGGCGCGAGCACCTCCCCGGCAGGCGCGGGCATCTCCCCGACGGGCGCGGGCACCTCCCCGACGGGCCCGGGCATCTCCGCGGCAGGCGCGGGCACCGCCACAGCAGGTGCCGGCCCCTCCGAAGCGGGTGCGCGGCCTTCCGAAGCGGGCGGCTGACTCGTACTCATGACGTAGACCCTACGGCCCGCCACTGACAGCGAGCGGCATACCATCGACGACAGACCCTCTCGCACTGCATGATCGAGCGAGCGACATGATCGAGCGAGCCACGTCTCGCAACGAAGGGAACCCGTGAACAAGGACGAGGAAAGCGGCGAGCAGACGCGGCCGCAGTCCGGCACGGGGGGAGCGGACCCCGCGAGCGGCAAGCAGCAACGCTCCGACGAGCCCGGCGGCGGCATCCTCATGGGGCGTCCCTTCGGCGTGCCCGTCTACGTCGCCCCCAGCTGGTTCCTCGTCGCGGCCCTGATCACCTGGGTCTTCGGCGGACAGCTCGACAGGGTCCTGCCCGAACTCGGCGGCGCCCGCTACCTCGTCTCGCTCTTCTTCGCTGTCGCTTTCTACGCGTCCGTGCTCGTCCACGAACTGGCCCACACCATCGCCGCGCTCCGCTTCAAACTGCCGGTGCGCCGCATCCAGCTCCAGTTCTTCGGCGGCGTCTCGGAGATCGAGAAGGAGTCCGAGACACCCGGCCGCGAATTCGTCCTCGCCTTCGTCGGACCACTGCTCTCGCTCGTCCTCGCCGGCGTCTTCTACCTCGCCATGCAGGTCGTGGAACCCGGAACCGTCCCCGGCGTGCTGCTCGCCGGACTGATGATCTCCAACCTGATCGTCGCCGCCTTCAACCTGCTGCCCGGACTGCCGCTGGACGGCGGCCGGATGCTCCGTGCGGTCGTCTGGAAGATCACCGGCAGGCCGATGAGCGGAACCGTCGCCGCCGCCTGGGTCGGCCGGGCGCTCGCCGTCGCCGTCCTGATCGGCCTCCCGCTGCTCACGCACACCGGCGTCCTCGGCAATGCCACCGAGGACATCGGCGGTATGGACACCGTCACCGATGCGCTGCTCGCCGCCATCCTCGCGGCCATCATCTGGACCGGCGCCGGCAACAGCCTCCGCATGGCCCGACTGCGCGAGCACCTCCCCGAGCTGCGTGCCCGCACCCTCACCAGGCGTGCCGTCCCCGTCGAGTCCGACACCCCCCTCTCCGAGGCCCTCCGCCGCGCCAACGAGGCGGGAGCACGCGCCCTCGTCGTCGTCGACGGCCACGGCGACCCGACAGCCCTGGTCCGCGAGTCCGCCATCGTCGGTGTCCCCGAGCACCGCCGCCCCTGGGTCGCCGTCAGCGGCCTCGCCCAGGAGCTCACCGAGGGCATGAAGGTCCCCGCCGAACTCGCCGGCGAAGCCCTCCTCGACCGGCTCCGGGCCACGCCCGCCACCGAATACCTCGTCGTCGAGGAGACGGGCGAGATCTACGGCGTCCTGTCCACGGCGGACGTCGAGCGCGCCTTCGTCAAGGCCATGGCAAGACCGTCCGCATAACCCCGGTACTCTGGTCACATGTCCGAACCGACCGGTGCCGCCCGCCGTCGCGGGCCCTTCAAGGTCGGGGACCAGGTCCAGCTCACCGACCCCAAGGGACGCCACTACACGTTCACGCTCGAGGCCGGGAAGAATTTCCACACCCACAAGGGTTCCTTCCCGCACGACGAGCTGATCGGCGCTCCCGAGGGCAGTGTTGTCCGTACCACGGGAAACGTCGCCTACCTCGCGCTGCGCCCCCTGCTCCCCGACTACGTCCTGTCCATGCCCCGCGGCGCCGCCGTGGTCTACCCCAAGGACGCGGGGCAGATCCTCGCCTTCGCTGACATCTTTCCCGGCGCGCGCGTCGTCGAGGCAGGGGTCGGCTCCGGCTCGCTGAGCAGCTTCCTGCTCCGGGCCATCGGCGACGAGGGCATGCTGCACTCGTACGAGCGCCGTGAGGACTTCGCGGAGATCGCGAAGGGCAACGTCGAGCGGTACTTCGGCGGACCGCACCCCGCCTGGACGCTCACCGTCGGTGACCTCCAGGACAACCTCTCGGACGCCGACGTCGACCGCGTCATCCTGGACATGCTCGCCCCCTGGGAGTGCCTGGAGGCCGTCTCCAAGGCGCTCGTCCCGGGCGGCATCCTCTGCTGCTACGTGGCGACCACCACCCAGCTGGCGCGGACCGTGGAGTCCATCCGCGAGATCGGCTGCTACGCCGAGCCGCAGCCCTGGGAGTCCATGATCCGCAACTGGCACGTCGAGGGTCTGGCCGTCCGCCCGGACCACCGGATGATCGGCCACACCGGCTTCCTCGTCACGGCCCGCCGCCTCGCGGACGGTGTCGAGCCCCCCATGCGCCGCCGCCGGCCCGCCAAGGGCGCCTACGGCGAGGACTACGAGGGGCCGAACAAGGGCTGACCACCCATCAGGGCTGACGCCCTGCACAACGCAGTGGTGCCGTCGTCGAGTTCCCGGAAAGTGCCCGGGAACTCGGTGGCGGCACCTTTACGTTGGCATTGCCCACCCCCCTGTTCCCGCCTCCTGTGACGTATGGCACGATGCCTCCCACCCCCACCGGCACCTCACAGGAGACTCCCCGCGTGCAGACCTCCGCGACGCTTCCGGACCTCGCGCACACTCACGCCCGCCCGGTGCACTGGCTCGCCACCGCGACGGCGATGGCCGCGGTCGTCGCCGGGGCGGGATTTCTCCAGCCCGACGCCGCGAAAGCGGACCAGTCGGGCACCGAGGTCGCCGCGGCCGCGGCGCCCGCGCCGGACGCCGCCGCGGTGGAACTGCCCCTCGAGTGCGGCGGAGCCGGTACGACAGTCGTGAAGAAGGCCTCGGGGGACCTGGACGGGGACGGCGGCGCCGAGACGGTCGTGGTGGCCCGCTGCGAGGCCGGTTCGGGCACCCCGCCGAGCGGCGTCTTCGTCATCGCGCGGTCCTCCGCCGGGCAGCCGCGTGTCGTGGCGACCCTGGTCGAACCGTCCGAGCGCCTCAGCGTCACCGAATTCGCCGTCCGTGACGGCGCGGTCACCGCGACGCTCCTCGGCTACTCCTCGTCCGACGTCCCGCGCTGCTGCCCGGACGAACAGGAGAAGGTCAAGTGGCAGTGGCGCGGAGGGAAGTTCGTCGAGTCCACTCGGACCGATTCCGCCACGGACGGTGCGTGAACGGTCACACTGCGTCTACTCGGCGTCGGGTCCGTACACCTCGATCTTGTCCGAAACGCGACGTACATGGATGCAGTCGCCCGGGCACTCCTTGGCCGAGTCGATGACATCGGTCAGCAGCGGCAGCGGTACGGGCGTTGTGGCACCGGGCTGCTGCAACAGCTCGTCCTCCGTGCTCTTCACGTAGGCCAGACCGTCGATGTCCAGCTCGAAGACCTCGGGCGCGTACTGGGCGCAGATGCCGTCGCCGGTGCAGAGGTCCTGGTCGATCCAGACTTCGAGAGCCTCGTTCATGTCGCCTGCCGTTCCTGCGCGGTGTGCATCAATAGGTGCCAGCCCTGACGGGTGTTGACCGTTCCGACGATACAACCGCCCGCTTTCCGATGTTGATGGGTGGGTATTCCCCTGGCGTGAGGGAGAGCGCAAGGGTGAAGATCGGACACACCCCTTCCGTCTTTGTGATCTAGGGGTTTCAATCACCACCCACCCAGGTAGGGTCAGGAAGCGTCCAGCTCCCCTTGGAGGAGGTGAGGACCGTGGCAGCCCACGACGACGACAACAACCGCGGCTTCCGGCCGGGACGGGGGTCTGAAGACCCTGCCGGCCAGGTTGCCTATCTTGAGCAGGAGATCGCCGTCCTGCGCCGCAAGCTCGCCGACTCTCCGCGTCATACGAGGATTCTCGAAGAGCGGATCGTCGAGCTGCAGACAAACCTGGCCGGCGTGTCCGCTCAGAACGAACGACTGGCGAACACGCTCCGTGAGGCCCGCGACCAGATCGTGGCCCTCAAGGAAGAGGTCGACCGGCTCGCACAGCCGCCGGCCGGCTTCGGTGTCTTCCTGCAGGCGAACGAGGACGGCACCTGCGACATCTTCACCGGGGGCCGCAAGCTCCGGGTGAACGTCAGCCCCAGCGTCGAGCTCGACGAGCTCAGGCGCGGCCAGGAAGTCATGCTCAACGAGGCGCTCAACGTGGTCGATGCCATGGAGTACGAGCGCGCCGGGGACATCGTCACCCTCAAGGAGATCCTCGAGGACGGCGAGCGGGCCCTGGTGATCGGGCACACCGACGAGGAACGGGTGGTCAGGCTCGCCGAGCCGCTGCTGGACATGACCATCCGCCCCGGCGACGCCCTGCTGCTCGAGCCGCGCTCCGGCTATGTGTACGAGGTGATCCCGAAGAGCGAGGTCGAAGAGCTCGTCCTCGAAGAGGTCCCGGACGTCGACTACGACAAGATCGGCGGTCTGGGCAACCAGATCGAGATGATCCGCGACGCGGTCGAGCTCCCGTACCTCTACCCTGACCTCTTCAGGGAGCACGAACTGCGGCCGCCGAAGGGCATCCTGCTCTACGGCCCGCCCGGCTGCGGAAAGACGCTGATCGCCAAGGCCGTCGCCAACTCCCTTGCCAAGAAGGTCGCCGAGGTGACCGGCCAGCCCGCGGGGAAGAGCTACTTCCTCAACATCAAGGGCCCCGAGCTCCTCAACAAGTACGTCGGTGAGACCGAGCGGCACATCCGCCTCGTCTTCCAGCGTGCCCGGGAGAAGGCGAGCGAGGGCACCCCCGTCATCGTCTTCTTCGACGAGATGGAGTCCCTCTTCCGCACCCGCGGCTCCGGTGTCAGCTCGGACGTCGAGAACACGATCGTTCCGCAGCTGCTCGCCGAGATCGACGGTGTGGAGGGCCTCGAGAATGTGATCGTGATCGGCGCCTCCAACCGGGAGGACATGATCGACCCCGCGATCCTGCGGCCCGGCCGGCTCGACGTCAAGATCAAGATCGAGCGCCCGGACGCGGAGGCCGCGAAGGACATCTTCGCGAAGTACCTCACGCCTTCGCTGCCGCTGCACTCGGACGATCTCGCCGAGCACACCGGCTCCAAGGAGGCGGCGGTCCACGGCATGATCCAGTCGGTCGTGGAGCAGATGTACGCCGAGTCCGAGGAGAACCGCTTCCTCGAGGTCACCTACGCGAACGGCGACAAGGAAGTCCTGTACTTCAAGGACTTCAATTCCGGCGCCATGATCCAGAACATTGTGGACCGGGCCAAGAAGATGGCCATCAAGGCCTTCCTCGACCACAACCAGAAGGGTCTGCGGGTCTCCCACCTCCTCCAGGCATGTGTGGACGAGTTCAAGGAGAACGAGGACCTGCCGAACACGACGAACCCGGACGACTGGGCCCGGATCTCCGGTAAGAAGGGCGAGCGGATCGTCTTCATCCGCACCCTTGTCACCGGAAAGCAGGGCGCGGACACCGGACGCTCCATCGACACGGTGGCAAACACCGGCCAGTACCTGTAGATCGCAGTCCGGCTGCGGATGTCCTGGGGGTCTCCCCGCCTGAGGTAGGGGGAGGACATCCGCAGCCGCCTGCTTTCCACGGGCCCCGGACGGGTAATCGCACCAGACAGAGCAATGACGGAATTGATCTCCCCACCAGCGCAGAGGCGTTCTAGGCTCTTCCGTACCGCCGTGTCGCGCAGTGCGGGGACGGGCACCGCACACGCATCGGAGACCGAGCGGTACTTGAGCGCCGCTCCCGGACGGGAGCGCCGCCGGGCAAGGAGGGCCGCATGACCGTACGGCGAGTAATGGGCATCGAGACGGAGTACGGGATCTCCGTCCCCGGCCACCCGAACGCCAATGCCATGCTCACCTCGTCCCAGATTGTCAACGCCTACGCGGCGGCGATGCACCGGGCACGACGCGCCCGCTGGGACTTCGAGGAGGAGAACCCGCTGCGGGACGCCCGCGGCTTCGACCTCGCCCGCGAGGCCGCCGACTCCAGCCAGCTCACGGACGAGGACATCGGCCTGGCCAACGTGATCCTCACCAACGGGGCCAGGCTCTACGTCGACCACGCCCACCCCGAGTACAGCGCCCCCGAGGTCACCAATCCGCGCGATGCCGTCCTCTGGGACAAGGCAGGCGAGCGGATCATGGCGGAGGCCGCCGAGCGGGCCGCCCAGCTCCCCGGCGCCCAGCCGATCCACCTGTACAAGAACAACACCGACAACAAGGGCGCGTCCTACGGCACGCACGAGAACTACCTGATGAAGCGGGAGACCCCGTTCTCGGACATCGTGCGCCATCTGACGCCGTTCTTCGTCTCGCGGCAGGTCGTCACCGGTGCCGGCCGCGTGGGCATCGGCCAGGACGGCCACGAGCACGGCTTCCAGATCAGCCAGCGGGCCGACTACTTCGAGGTCGAGGTCGGCCTCGAGACCACGCTCAAGCGCCCCATCATCAACACCAGGGACGAGCCGCACGCCGACGCGGAGAAGTACCGCCGCCTCCATGTGATCATCGGCGACGCGAACCTCTCCGAGATCTCGACGTACCTCAAGCTCGGCACGACCGCGCTGGTCCTGTCCATGATCGAGGACGGATTCATCAATGTCGACCTGGCGGTCGACCAGCCGGTCCGTACCCTGCACCAGGTCTCGCACGACCCGACCCTGCAACGACTGGTCACTCTCCGCAGCGGCAGGACGCTCACCGCCGTCCAGCTGCAGATGGAGTACTTCGAGCTCGCCCGCAAGTACGTCGAGGAGCGTTTCGGCGTCGACGCGGACGAGCAGACCAAGGACGTCCTGATCCGCTGGGAGGACACCCTCAACCGGCTCGAGAACGACCCGATGAGCCTGTCCGGGGAGCTCGACTGGATCGCCAAGCGGGAGATCCTCGAGGGCTACCGGCGCCGGGACGCCCTGGACTGGGACGCGGCGCGGCTGCACCTCGTGGACCTGCAGTACGCGGACGTACGCCCCGAGAAGGGCCTGTACAACCGTCTGGTGGCCCGCGGCAAGATGAAGCGGCTCCTGGACGAGCCCGACGTCGAGCGGGCCGAGAGCAAGCCTCCTGAGGACACCAGGGCGTATTTCCGCGGTCGCTGCCTGGAGCAGTACGCGGACGACGTCGCCGCGGCCTCCTGGGACTCGGTGATCTTCGATCTGCCGGGCCGTGACTCTCTGCAACGAGTGCCCACGCTGGAGCCACTGCGGGGCACCCGTAACCACGTCAAGGAGCTGCTGGACCGGTGCCGCACCGCGGAGGACCTGGTCCGTGTCCTGTCGGGAGGCTGAGTCCTGTCCGGAGGCTGAAATGGTCCGCGTCCGGGAATCATCGAGGTGACCCCCGGACGTTGAGGAAAGTGCGGGGCCGATGTCAGACCCTGCTTGTAGGGTCTGATCTTGAGTGGGCCGAACCAAACGGGCAAAACCGAGCGGGGTGAGGGATATGGCGACCAAGGACACCGGCGGCGGGCAGCAGCGTGCTACACGCTCCACCGAGGAGGTCGAGGAGCAGGCGCAGGATGCGCAGGCCTCCGAAGACCTCAAGGAGCGCCAGGAGAAGCTGTCGGACGACGTCGACTCCGTACTCGACGAGATCGACGACGTCCTCGAGGAGAACGCCGAGGACTTCGTGCGGTCCTTCGTCCAAAAGGGCGGAGAGTAACTCCTCCTAACGGCGTTGGGGGTACTCCCAGTTGTCCGTCCCGGTGCGGCCGGCCCCAGGGCCGACGGCATCGGGACGGATGACCGGCGACGGCACGGGTAAGGTCCGTGCAGTGCATGCAAGATCGGCCTTGCCCAGGTGGCGGGCCGCCGCCAATTCGGAAGGAATCGCGTGGAAGCCAACCCTCGTAGCACCGGGCGTCTGCCGGCAGCCTTCCTGACGCCCGGCTCGTCCTCGTTCATGGACTTCCTGGGCGAGCACTCCCCGGACCTGCTTCCGGGCAAGCGTGTCCTGCCGCCTGTGCAGGGCGCCATCGAAGCACCCCACGGCACGACGATCGTCGCCGCGTCCTTCCCCGGCGGCGTGGTGCTCGCCGGTGACCGCCGGGCGACCATGGGCAACCTCATCGCCCAGCGCGACATCGAGAAGGTGTTCCCCGCCGACGAGTACTCGGCGGTGGGCATCGCCGGCACGGCCGGTCTCGCGGTCGAGATGGTCAAGCTCTTTCAGCTGGAGCTCGAGCATTTCGAGAAGGTCGAAGGCGCCCAGCTCTCCCTTGAGGGCAAGGCGAACCGTCTCTCCACGATGATCCGGAGCAACCTCGGCATGGCCATGCAGGGCCTTGCCGTGGTCCCGCTCTTCGCCGGCTGGGACGTCGACCGCGAGAAGGGCCGGATCTTCTCGTACGACGTCACGGGCGGCCGTTCCGAGGAGCACGGCTTCGCGGCCACGGGCTCCGGTTCGCTCTTCGCCCGCGGGGCGATGAAGAAGCTCTATCGCGAGGACCTGACGGAGCAGCAGTCCATCACCCTCGTCATCCAGGCGCTGTACGACGCGGCCGACGACGACTCCGCGACGGGCGGCCCGGACGTGGCCCGCAGGATCTACCCGATCGTGACCGTCATCACCGACGAAGGCTTCCGGAAGCTGACCGAGGCCGAGTCCTCCGAGATCGCCCGCTCGATCCTGGAGCGCCGGCTCGAACAGCCCGACGGCCCGCGCGCCGCGCTGCTCTGATGCCCCTTCTTCTGGAACCGATATGCCACTGACAGAAAGGGACGGATAGCCGGTGTCGACGCCGTTCTATGTCTCACCCCAGCAGGCCATGGCCGACCGGGCGGAGTACGCCCGCAAGGGCATCGCCCGCGGCCGCAGCCTGGTTGTGCTGCAGTACGCCGACGGCATTGTCTTCGTCGGTGAGAACCCGTCCCGTGCGCTGCACAAGTTCAGCGAGATCTACGACCGGATCGGCTTCGCCGCGGCCGGCAAGTACAACGAGTACGAGAACCTGCGCATCGGCGGCGTGCGCTACGCCGACCTGCGGGGCTACACGTACGACCGTGACGATGTGACAGCCCGTGGGCTCGCCAACGTCTACGCGCAGACGCTCGGCACGATCTTCTCCAGCGCCGGCGAGAAGCCGTACGAGGTGGAGCTGGTCGTCGCCGAGGTCGGTACGTCGCCCGAGGGGGACCAGATCTACCGGCTGCCGCACGACGGCTCGATCGTGGACGAGCACGGCTCGGTCGCGGTCGGCGGCAACGCGGAGCAGATCAGCAGCTTCCTCGACCAGCGGCACCGGGACGGGATGTCGCTCGCCGAGGCGCTGAAGCTCGCGGTGCAGGCGTTGTCCCGCGACACCAACGGGACGGAGCGGGAGATCCCCGCGGAGCGGCTGGAGGTGGCGATCCTGGACCGGACGCGGCCGCAGCAGCGGAAGTTCAAGCGCATCGTAGGGCGGCAGCTGTCGCGTCTGCTGCAGGCGGACGACGCGGCGTCCGCGCCCACGGAGGCGCCGTCGGACGAGGAGCAGGACGAGGAGGCGTAACCGCCTCCCTGGGCCCCTGTAGTGGGCCCCACGCCCCCGCCCCGGACGCGTATGCGCCCGGGGCGGGGGCGTTCCTTGGGGTGGGCGGTGTCGTGGTGGCGTCCGGTGTGTCCGTCCTCAAGCGCCGGACGGGCTCGGGGTGCGCCGGTGGGTGGTGGTGCGGGGCCCCTCCGGGCTCGCCTCCTCGAAATCGGTGGGTACGGCGTCATCCGGTACGGGCAGCCGACTTCTGCGGGGCGATCCTGCACGGCCCCGCCCCGGCCGTTCCCCGGGTGCGGGCCGTGGGTGGTCCGGTCGATGGCGGAACGGCGTCAGTGCGGTGGCGGGGCCGTGGAGGCGCGCGGGATCAGGGTGACCGGGAGCGCGCCCGGGGTCGGGGGCTCGCCCCGAAGGACGGAGAGCAGCGCGGACATGCCCGCCTCGCCCACGCGCTCCGCGGGGAGGCGGACCGTCGTGAGCTCCGGTTCCAGGGCCGTCGCGAGGGCCAGGTCGTCGAAGCCGGTCACCGAGACGTCCTCCGGCACGCGCAGGCCCAGGCGCCGGACCGCTTTGCACGCGCCCGCAGCCAGGACGTCGTCGTCGCAGATCAGTGCCGTGGGCCGCGGCCCGGGCCCGGCCAGGGCCCGCTCGGCCGCCTCCCGCGCCCCACTCACGTCCAGCGGAGCCGGAAAGGTACGAAGAGAGGCCCCCGGCGCCGCCCGCAGCGCCGCGCCCAGCGCCCTGGCCCGTACCTCGAAGGTCCAGGACGGCACGGCCGACGCCAGATGGACGAGGCGCCGGTGGCCGAGACCGAGCAGATGGTCCGTCACCTGGCGCATGCCGTCCGCGATGTCGAGGTTCACCTGGGCCGCCGACGCCGGATCGGACGGGTCGCTGTCGAGCATCACCAGCGGCAGATCGGTGCCGCGGATCGCGTCCAGCGCGCCCGCCGCCATCGACGAGGCGATCACCCCGTCCAGCGCGGCCCGCGCCGAGGCGAACGGGTCCTTCGCGGGTCCGACGCCCTCCGGGGAGGGGTAGAGCACCACGCCGAAGCCGTGCTCGGAGGCGACGGCCGCCGCGCCCGCGTACACCCGTGCGAAGAACTCGTTGGTCAGGGCGGGCACCACCAGCAGCGCCGTCCGCGTGCGGCCCAGCCGCAGATTGCGGGCCGCCAGATTCGGCCGGTAGCCGAGCTCCCCGGCCGTGCGCCTGACCAGATCCGCGGTGCGCTCGGAGACCCGGCCCCGCCATTTGTCGCCGAGCACGAGCGACACTGTGGCCTGCGAGACACCCGCCGCCCGCGCCACGTCCTTGCTGGTCGGCCGCGCGCCGCCGACGGGCTCCCGGGTCTGCACACTTGCCTCCGCGCGTCGCGTCGTCCGCCGCGAGGGGTGGACTCGCGGCCTGCGGACATGATACGTATGACCTACGACGTTATACGTAAAACTCCGCGGGAAGCGGGGCCGACCGAAGAGGCGGGACATGGCCGCGGGAGCGTCCGGGTACGCAGACATCCTCAAGGCGCCGCACGCCGCGCGCCTGCTCGCAGGCACCCTCGTCGGCCGCCTGCCGAACGCCACCGCACATGTCGCGATCGTGCTGTTCATCCGCGCCGAGGGCGGCAGCTACACCCTCGCGGGCGCCCTCACGGCCGTCTACGGTCTCGCCACTGCCGTCGGGCAGCCGCTCCTCGGCCGCCTCGTCGACCTGCACGGACAGCCCAGGGTCCAGTTGCCCGCCGCCGTCGTCTCCGCACTCGGCATGGTGCTGTTCGCCGTCACCGGCATCGCCCCGCTCTCGGTGGCATACGCGGCAGTCATCGTCGCCGGCCTCTTCACTCCGCCGCTCGAAGGCGGTCTGCGCGCGCTCTGGCCGATCGTTCTCGGCCATCGCGAGGACCGGGTCCACCGCGCCTACGCCATGGACGCGATCGCCCAGGAGGTCATGTTCACGGTCGGTCCGTTGCTGGTGACGCTGCTCGTCTGGCTCTTCTCGCCCGCGGCCGCACTCCTGGTCATCAATGCCGTCGGAGTCGCGGGCGCGCTGTCGGTGGTGCTCTCCGAGCCGTCCAGGACCTGGCGTTCCGCACCCCGCGAGGCCCACTGGCTGGGTGCTCTCCGCTCGCCCGGGCTGCTCGCCCTGCTCGGCTCGTTCTTCTTCGTCGGCCTCGCCCTCGGCTCCATCACCGTCGCCGGTGTCGCATACGCCGACGACCACGGCCACGCCTCCGTGTACGGCTGGCTGATGGCCGCCCTCGGCCTCGGTGCCCTCGTCGGCGGCGCCGTCTACGGCGCCCGTCAGTGGGCCGGTGCACCCGAACGCCGCCTGCGCGTCATCGTCGGCCTGCTCGCGCTCGGCTATCTGCCGCTCATGCTCACCCCCGGTGTCACCGCGATGACCGCCCTCGGCGCCGTCGCCGGCGTGTTCCTGGCGCCGGCCATCGCGTGCGCGTTCATCGTCGTCGACCGGCACGCCCCCCGGGGCACCGTCACCGAGGCGTTCTCCTGGCTCGTGACCACGTTCGGCGTCGGCGCGGCCGCCGGAACGGCGACCGCGGGCCCGGCGGTGGAACTCGGTGGGACCGTCGCGGGCTTCGCCGTCGCGGGCGCCGGCGGACTCGCCGCACTGCTCGTTCTGCTGGCCACCGGACGGGTCCTCGCACTTCCCGGCCGCACCGAACACATCGCGTCAGCGGATGAAAATGATCGAAGCGGTGCTGTCGAACCCGGTTTCAGCTCAGGCCATCAGGCGTAATGTTCAGTCATGGACCGCCGCATTTTCGGGCTGGAGAACGAGTACGGCGTCACGTGCACGTTCAGGGGACAGCGCCGACTGTCTCCTGACGAAGTGGCGCGCTACCTCTTCCGCCGTGTTGTGTCATGGGGCCGCAGCAGCAACGTCTTCCTGCGCAATGGGGCCCGCCTCTACCTGGACGTGGGTTCGCATCCGGAGTACGCAACTCCCGAATGCGACAACGTGACCGAGCTGGTCACTCACGACAAGGCAGGCGAGCGCATCCTCGAGGGCCTGCTCGTCGACGCCGAACGCCGCCTGCACGAGGAGGGAATCGCGGGCGACGTCTACCTCTTCAAGAACAACACCGATTCGGCGGGAAACTCCTACGGCTGCCACGAGAACTACCTCGTCGCCCGCCATGGAGAGTTCTCCCGGCTCGCGGACATCCTGATCCCGTTCCTCGTCACCCGGCAGCTGCTCTGCGGCGCGGGAAAGGTGCTGCAGACCCCGCGCGGCGCGGTCTACTGCGTCAGCCAGCGTGCCGAGCACATCTGGGAGGGCGTCAGCTCCGCCACCACCCGCTCCCGTCCCATCATCAACACCCGCGACGAGCCGCACGCCGACGCCGAGCGGTACCGCCGGCTGCACGTCATCGTGGGCGATTCGAACATGTCCGAGACGACCATGCTGCTCAAGGTCGGCGCCACCGACCTCGTGCTGCGCATGATCGAGGCGGGCACGGTGATGCGCGATCTGACGCTGGAGAACCCCATCCGGGCGATCCGCGAGGTCAGCCACGACATCACGGGCCAGCGCAAGGTGCGCCTGGCCAGCGGCCGCGAGGCCTCCGCGCTCGAGGTCCAGCGCGAGTACTACGAAAAGGCCGTGGACTTCGTCGACCGCCGCGGCATTCGCACCGGCACGGTCGAACAGGTCCTCGAACTGTGGGGCCGCACGCTCGACGCGATCGAGCAGGAGGACCTCGACCGGATCGGCACCGAGATCGACTGGGTGATGAAGTACAAGCTCATCGAGCGGTACCGGGCCAAGCACAACATGACGATGTCGCACCCCCGGGTCGCGCAGATAGACCTCGCCTACCACGACATCCACCGCCGCCGCGGGCTCTACTACCTCCTCGAGAAGAAGGGCCAGGCGGCCAGGATCTGTAACGACCTGAAGATCTTCGAGGGCAAGTCCGTGCCCCCGCAGACCACCAGGGCACGGTTGCGCGGCGACTTCATCCGCCGCGCCCAGGAGCAGCGGCGCGACTTCACCGTCGACTGGGTGCACCTCAAGCTGAACGACCAGGCGCAGCGCACCGTGTTGTGCAAGGACCCCTTCCGGTCGGTCGACGACCGGGTGGAGAAGCTGATCGCCGGTATGTAGCAAGCCGGGTCGCGTAGCAGATCGGCCGCCCGGTGCCGGGGCAAACAACCCCGGCACCGGGCGGCCGTCGTTTGTGAGAGACATGCCACATCGCCCGGCTCCCGTGCACGGGTCCGGAATTTCATATTCCAGGGGATCGACGGACATGACCTCCCGGTAAAAAGGACAGATTGCTGCAAAATTCCTCCCGGTTTCTCTATCACGTCATGTGAAATGGCGCGCCGCATTTTCGGTGCCCGCATATCTGCGCGCCGATCGGGCCGAAGAACCGACTGCTAGGGTCGACACACCGTCAATTCACCGGCAGACCAGGGATGTTGGGGAGCGCTCGACCCCCCAACTTTGCCCCGGTGAAGGACGGGCACGGAATGACCGAGCAAGGGGGAATCTTCATGCCTATCGGTGGAATATCCATGCCGTCCCTCGTGAAGGGGGGACGAAAGGCGCTTGCTCTCGGCGCCGCCGGGGCCGTACTGGCAACGGGTCTGGTGGCCGTTACAGCGTCGCCGGCTTCGGCGTACTGCACCTCCAACATGGTGAAGTGGCAGTCCTCGGGGACGAAGTCCCTGGCTGGGAACACCACCTTCCCGAGCCGCCTCAGGAACGGCCTCAACGGCGGCCTGACCCAGTGGAACCGCAACGGTTCCGGCCTGCGCTACGCCTCGCCCACGTACACCAGCGGATGGCTGATCTACACGTTCCGCGCCTCCCACAGCTACACAAGTCTGATGGGTGCCGCTCCCGGTTACGCGGCCACTCAGAAGGTCGGCAACCGGCACACCGGGGGAACGCTCTACCTCTCCAACCGCTTCACCTGGGTGAACGGCAGTCAGCACATCAGTCGAGGCAAGGCCGACGTCCAGACCGTCGTCGTGCACGAGGTGGGTCACTTCACCGGTCTCGCGCACCCCTGGAGGCCGCACTGCACCGACGGAACGGCCTACACGGCGGCCGAGAAGGCGTCGGTCATGACGGCCATCGACAGGGGAACCCGGCGCAAGCTCAACAGCGACGACGTTGCCGGCGTCAAGGCCCTTTACTGAGCGGGGGAGAGAAGATGAACGGGATGAGGCGCCTGCGCGCTCACATGGGTACGACGGTGATTCTCGCGGCCATGGCCCTGAGTGTTTCCGCGTGCTCCGGATCCGGGAATTCGACAGGGGGTCCGGCCCCCAAGGAGAAGAGTGCCGCGAGTTCCTCCCAGACGCGTGTCGTCGAGGGGCACGCATACAAAGTGGACAGCGATCCGGCCGCCGCGGTCGCATTCCCGCTGAACGAGAACGTCTTCGAAGGGACCGTCGTCTCGCGACGCCCTGACGTGCATGTCACGGACAAGCTCGAGGACGGATCCACCTTCGAGGCCGTCTACACGCCGGTCGTCATCCGCGTGGGCAAGGTCCACAAGGGCGGCCTGAGGACGGGGTCGGAAGTCGTCGTGCGATCCATGGGCGGCGTCGCGGACGGCGTGAAGTACGTGATGGAGGAGGCTCCGGCCAAGGAGACCTTCACCAAGGGCAATGAGCTGTTCGTCTTCGCCGGTCGCAACGAGGCTGTGGACTCGGAGTCGTCCCCGGCGCTCACACCGCACTTCGTGTACCTGGAGTCGGGCGCGGAGCTGATCGACGCCACCTACGCCCCGCGCACGGGGGACGGAAGCAAGGCCGCCCGGCTGAGCAGGGCGGAGTTCGACGCCGAGCTGCGGTCGCTGCGGTCCGTCTCCTGATGCCGCAGGTCCCTTCCTGATCACGCCCCGGGGACCGAGTCGCTCTCGGATCCGCCACCGTTGGACCGCCGCGGCCCTCCTCACCGTCCCGTGCGGAGAGGAGGGCCGCGGCGCGGTGAGAACGGGTGAATGGTCTTCCGCCGAGAGCCGACGCCACACCGTAGAGTGGCGACCATTGCCCGTGGCCTCGACTCACAGTTGGACTGATGAACTACAACACGAAGCGACGTATCGCCTCCCTGCTGGCCGTGCCCGTCCTGCTGTTCACCGCCGCGTGTGGGTCGGATTCCTCGAACGAGTCGACGGAAGGTGTGGCCGAGATCAAGGGGGCGTTCGGCGCCAAGCCCGAGGTCTCCGTGGCCAAGGACGCCAAGCCCTCCACCGAGACGGTGATCAAGACGGTCTCCGACGGCAAGGGCACGGAGGCCAAGAAGGGTGATTTCGTCCGGCTGGACTGGACCGTGCGGAAGTGGGACGACCCGGCCGACCTCGGCGGCACCTGGGCCGCACCCGGTGGAGACAAGCAGCCGCACCGCCAGTCGGTGGAACGCATCGGTCAGCAGAGCCAGCAGCTGCCCGCGAAGGTCCTCGACGCCGTGGCGGGCAAGAAGGCCGGTAGCCGCATCCTGGTCCAGGGCACGGCCGGTGACCTGATCGGCCAGGGCCTGAACCCCCAGTCGGGCATCACGGAGAAGGACACCCTCGTCTGGGTGCTCGACGTGGCCGGGGCGGCGGCCGTCGCCCCCAAGGGCGAGGTCAAGGGTGAGCAGGCAGCGCCCGACGCCGGAATGCCCACGGTGAAGGCCGAGCCGCAGAAGGCCGCCGTCATCACCATCCCGAAGGGTGCCAAGGCTCCCACCGAGCTCAAGCAGCAGGTGCTGATCAAGGGCACCGGCGCCAAGATCGAGCCGGGCCAGGGCCTGATCGGCCAGTACACGGGCGTGAAGTGGGAGGACGGCCAGAAGTTCGACTCCTCCTGGGACCACGGAGGAGCGATCGCCTTCCAGATCGGCACCGAATCCGTGGTGAAGGGCTGGGACCAGGGCCTGACGGGCAAGCGCATCGGTGACCGCGTGCTGCTGGTGATCCCGCCGTCCCTCGGCTACGGCGCGGACCCGAGCAACGAGCTCGCCAAGAACACGCTGGTCTTCGTCGTCGACATCCTTGGCGCTGTCTGACACCTCGATCTGTGAGACTGTCCTGGTTGCAGCAACACAACAAGGAGCACAGCAGTGAGCATCGAGAAGCCCGAGATCGACTTCCCGGGCGGCGAGCCGCCGGCCGACCTGGAGATCAAGGACATCTGGGAAGGCGACGGCCCCGAGGCCAAGGCCGGCGACACGGTCTCCGTGCACTACGTGGGCGTGGCCTTCTCCACCGGTGAGGAGTTCGACGCGTCCTGGAACCGCGGCACCCCGCTGCAGTTCCAGCTCGGTGTCGGCCAGGTCATCCAGGGCTGGGACAAGGGCGTGCAGGGCATGAAGGTCGGCGGCCGCCGCCAGCTGACCATCCCCGCGCACCTCGCGTACGGCGACCGCGGCGCCGGTGGCGGCCTCATCGCCCCGGGTGAGACGCTGATCTTCGTCTGCGACCTGGTCGCGATCTGATCGCAACCGGTTCCCAACCGGTCACAGTGGGGCCCCTGTCCGTCCGGGCAGGGGCCCCGCGCTTTTGCCACGACGCTCCGTAGCGGTAGGTTCGACGATCAGAGGACTTGCGAGGAAGGGCGGGTAGGGCGTCGATGGCCATTGCCAAGGCCGAGCGGCTGATGAACCTGGCGCTGTGTCTGCTCGGGACGCGGCGGCCGCTCAGCAAGCGCGAGCTGCGCGGCTCCATCGAGGCCTACCTGGAGGCCGGGAACGACGAGTCCTTCAACCGCATGTTCGAGCGCGACAAGGACGATCTGCGCGAACTCGGCCTGGTCATCGCCACCGTGGAGAACCTCGAGGGCGAGATCGGCTACCTCGCCCGCCGCGACTCCAACCGCCTCCCGCCCATCACCCTCGACGCCGAGGAGGCCGCCGCACTCGGCCTCGCCGCCAAGGTCTGGCAGCAGGCCCGGCTCGCCGGAGCGGCCAGCGGAGCACTGCAGAAGCTGCGTGCCGCCGGAATGCCCGAGGCCGAGGACTCGTACGACGCGGCCCAGCACAGCGCCCTCGAGCCGCGTATCCCGGTCCATGAGGCCGCCTTCGAACCGCTCATGCTCGCCTGCCGCGACCGCAGGCCCGTCGTCTTCGACTACCGCAAGTCCAATGCCGTACGCCCCGAGACCCGCCACGTCGAGCCGTGGACGCTCGAGTGCTGGCGCGGCCACTGGTACCTCGCCGGCTTCGACCGCGACCGCGGCGCCGAGCGGGTCTTCCGGCTCTCCCGCATCACCGGGCGGGTTCGCTCCCGCGCCGGCTCCTTCACCGCGCCCGTCCCCGATGTGGTCACCGTGCGCGAGACCGTGGAGAGCTGGGCGGGGGAGACCGCGACCCGTTCCGCGCTGATCAGGCTGCGGGCGGAGGCCGGCTATCCGCTGCGCGCCCGCGCCACCTCCGTACGGGAACTGGGCGACGGCTGGGACGAGTTGGAGATTCCGTACGGGCACGGACTGGACGCCTGGCTGGTCGAGTTCGGCCCGGACGTCGTCGTACTGGAGCCCGCGGACCTGCGGGCGGATGTCATGGACCGGCTGCGTGCCGTGGCCAAGGGCTGAGGGGGGGGCTCGGACAACCATGGCCGCGAACGCCATCGACCAGACCCGGCGGATGCTCTCGCTGGTGACGTATCTGCGCGAGCGCCCCGGCGCGCGCGTCGGGGACGTCGCCCGGGCCTTCGGGATCACCGAGGACGAGCTGATCTCCGACCTGGATGTGCTGCCCATGTGCGGGACCAGCTTCCGCGGCGGCGATCTGCTCGACATCGACACCGACGGCGACCGGATCTGGTGGCGCAACCCGGGCGCCCTCGCCGCCGAAGCTGCCGAGCCCCTGCGGCTCGCCGCCGACGAGGCCACCGCGCTGCTGGTCGCCGCGCGTGCCGTCGCCACCCTGCCCGGTCTGCGCGAGGGCGACCGCGAGGCGCTCCTGCGGGCCACCGCCAAGCTGGAGGCGGCGGCCGGAGAGGCCGCGGGCGCCAGCTCCCGGCTCTCGGTGACCTTCGAGTCCGAGGGCGGCGTCTTCGCCGAGGTCGACCGGGCGATCTCCGAGCGTCGCAGACTGTGGCTGCGCTACTACTCCCCGGCCCGCGACGAGCTCACCGAGCGGGAGGTCGACCCGATCCGGCTCTTCGCCGTCGGGCATACGTATATGGAGGCCTGGTGCTACCTCTCCGAGGCGCGCCGGACCTTCCGCCTCGACCGGGTCGCCGAGATCCGGCTCCTGGACGAGCCGTCCGCGCCGCCCGAGATCGAGCTGCGGGATCTGTCCGAGGGGCTGGTCCAGCCGTCGGCCGACGACCCCGAGGTCGTGATCGAGGTCGGGCCGGGCGGCCGCTGGGTCGCCGAGTACTACCCACACGACAGCGCGGAGGAGCTGCCCGAGGGCGGCCTGCGGATCACCCTGCGCACCCCTGACCCGACGTCGCTGCGACGGCTCGCGCTGCGGCTCGGGCGGGACGGCCGGATCGTCTCCCCGCAGGACCTCGCGGAGAGCGCCCGGCGGGCGGCACGCGAGGCGCTCACCGCATACGACGCCCAGGACTGACGACCGACCGCGACCGATGGGAGATATGAGGGATATGTCCGCGTTGCCCGGAATCTCGGCGCCCAAGGTCCCGGTCCTCTTCAAGGCGGCCTGCCCCGACTGCCGCGCCCGCTTCGAGCTCTCGGCGAGCGCACTGCGGCTGGCCATCGGCGCGAGCCGGCGGACCACCTTCTACTCCTTCACGTGCCCCGAGTGCGGGACGGCGGTGCGCAAGCCGGCGGGGGAGCGGATCGTGGAACTCCTCACCGGCGGCGGTGTGCGGACGCTGCGCCTCCACTCCACCGTCTGAATGTCCCTCCGGGCTCCCTCCGACCTCTAGGCTCTGCACCATGTTCTGGCCCATGCTCGCCATCGCCCTCGGATTCCTCGGGATCGCCGTCCTCGGCGTTCTCGGCATCAGGGTCTTCCTGGAGGCTCAGCGTCTCGGCCGTCAGGTGGCCAGGACCGCCGAGCTGATCAATGACGCGGCGGAGGAGCTGGAGCAGTCGGCGACGAGGCTGGCGCGGACCGGCGAAGCCTTGCGGTAGCGGGGCGCGGTCGCCGCCCGATCAGGCCCGGGAGGTACGCTGCCCGTGGCGGGCCGCACACGCGTGTGGGTCGCAAGCGCGAGTATGCACAGGCATTGCCCTGCGTTTACTCCGGCGGGTTACGATCGCTGACAACGTGGTGATCGGACGACTGTCCGACCGACCGGGCAGCCCCGCCCTTCAGCCGCCTCAGTGAGAAGGAAGTCGCACATGATCGGCAATCTGAAGCCCCTTGAGATCCTTCTGATCGTCGTGATCATCCTGTTGCTGTTCGGTGCCAAGAAGCTGCCTGACATGGCTCGTTCGCTCGGTAAGTCCGCTCGCATCCTGAAGAGCGAGGCCAAGGCGATGAAGAAGGACGACGAGGCGCCGGCGCCGACGGCGACCACGGACCAGACTGCGCAGCAGCAGGATTCGCCTCGTACGATCCAGGCCGCTCCCGGAGATGTGACGAGCAGCCGTCCGGTTTCGGAGCCGAACCGCACGACGCAGAGCTGACCTGATTCCCCGACGGTTTTCGCACGAGACGAGGAAGTGGGTTGCTCAAGTCTGCCCGCAAGCAGGAGAAGGACGCCGAGGGGCGGATGCCTCTCGGGGAGCACCTGCGTGAGCTGCGTAACCGGCTGATGAAGTCGGTCCTGGCGATCGTCGTGGTCACGATCGCCGCGGCCTTCTTCCAGAAGGAGATCTTCGAGTTCCTGATGCGGCCGATCCTCGAGTCGGTCGGCTGTGCGGACGGCGCGGAGACCATGCGCAACGGCAAGCCCTGCGCGGAGATGACCACCCAGGGGCTCCTGTCCCCGTTCACCATTGCGCTCAAGGTCGCTCTGATGACGGGTGTGCTGGCCGCCACTCCGATCTGGCTGTACCAGCTCTGGGCCTTTGTCGCTCCGGGACTTCACAACCACGAGAAGCGCTATGCGCTGAGCTTTGTGGCAGCCGGTGTCCCGCTCTTCCTGGGCGGCGCCTATCTCGCGTACGCGATCCTGCCGCAGACGGCGGAGATCATGCTCGGCTTCACGCCGGAAGGCGCGAAGAACCTGCTGCCGCTCGACGACTACCTGGATCTGATCACCCGCATGGTGATCGTCTTCGGTGCCGCCTTCGAACTGCCGCTCCTGCTCATCCTGCTCAACCTGACCGGGGTCCTCAGCGCCAGGCGCATGCTCGGCTGGTGGCGCGGAATGATCATCGGGCTCACCGCCTTCGCGGCGATCGCGACCCCGGGCGGCGAGCCGATCTCCATGCTGCTGCTGGCCGGACCGCTTGCCGTCCTGTACTTCGTGGCCGTCGCCTTCTCCTTCGTGAACGATGCACGTCGCCGGCGCAGGAACCCGGACGCCGGACTCAGCGACGACGAGGCCTCCGACCTGGACCTCACTCCCGCCCCCCTCGGCGAGATCGAGGCCGTCCCCGCCGCCGGTGCCCTGCCCGAGCAGGCGAGCGGTCAGGACCGGGACAGGATCAACGGGTACGACGACATCACGTGACCGTATGACGTGGCGCCTGCCGTGACGGTGGGGCGCAGAACGTGGCCGGGTGCGCGCAGAGCGTGCACCCGGCCACGTTGCATGTGTGCGCTCACCACGGTTGATTCATCGTCGATTAAAGATCGCGCCCACTGTCAGAGGGGGCAGGTAGTCTCGACAACAAGATGACAGAGGACCTCTCACCAGCTGAGCGATACGCAGCTGCTCGGACCCGCGCTGCCGAGCAGGCCACGGCACTCGCTCCTTTCCGCGAGCTGTACGAGTTCGACCTGGACCCGTTCCAGATCGAGGCCTGCCAGGCCCTGGAGGCCGGCAAGGGTGTGCTCGTCGCGGCGCCCACCGGGTCGGGCAAGACCATCGTGGGCGAATTCGCCGTCCACCTCGCACTGGCTCAAGGGCGCAAGTGTTTCTACACGACGCCCATCAAGGCGCTGTCCAACCAGAAGTACTCGGACCTGGTCCGGCGGTACGGCCCGGAGAAGGTCGGTCTGCTCACCGGCGACAACAGCGTCAACTCCGAGGCGCCGGTGATCGTCATGACCACCGAGGTCCTGCGCAACATGCTGTACGCGGGCTCGCAGTCGCTCCGCGGTCTCGGCTATGTCGTGATGGACGAGGTGCACTATCTCTCGGACCGCTTCCGCGGCGCCGTCTGGGAAGAAGTGATCATTCACCTCCCCGACTCCGTGACCCTGGTGTCCCTTTCGGCCACCGTGTCCAACGCCGAAGAGTTCGGTGACTGGCTGGACACGGTCCGTGGCGACACCGAAGTGATCGTCTCCGAGTCCCGCCCCGTGCCGCTGTGGCAGCACGTGCTCGCAGGGCGGCGGATGTTCGACCTCTTCGAGGAGGAGACCGACCATGGCGGCCGCGGCGCAGCCCGGCGCGAGGTCAACCCCGATCTCGTCCGCACGGCCCGCATGGAGAACTCGCGGACGTACAACCCGCGGGACCGCCGTCGCGGCAAGATGGTCCGCGAGGCCGACCGAGAGCGCGAGCGCCGTCAGCGCAGCAGGATCTGGACCCCCTCCCGGCCGGAGGTCATAGAGCGGCTCGACGCCGAGGGCCTGCTGCCCGCGATCACGTTCATCTTCAGCCGCGCCGCCTGCGAGGCCGCCGTCCAGCAGTGCCTGTACGCGGGACTGAGGCTCAACGACGAGGAGGCGCGCCAGAAGGTACGCGAGATCGTCGAGGAGCGCACGGCCTCCATCCCCGGCGAGGACCTCCATGTGCTGGGCTACTACGAGTGGTTGGAGGGACTCGAGCGGGGCATAGCCGCGCACCACGCCGGAATGCTCCCCACCTTCAAGGAAGTTGTCGAAGAGCTCTTCGTCCGCGGCCTCGTCAAGGCCGTCTTCGCCACCGAGACCCTCGCCCTCGGCATCAACATGCCCGCCAGGTCGGTGGTCCTGGAGAAGCTCGTCAAGTGGAACGGCGAGCAACATGCCGACATCACCCCCGGCGAGTACACCCAGTTGACCGGCCGGGCGGGCCGTCGGGGCATCGACGTCGAGGGCCACGCGGTGGTGCTCTGGCAGCGCGCCATGGATCCGGGCGCGCTCGCGGGCCTGGCCGGTACGCGCACGTATCCGCTGCGCTCCAGCTTCAAGCCGTCGTACAACATGGCCGTGAACCTGGTCCAGCAGTTCGGCCGGCACCGCTCGCGCGAGCTGCTGGAGACGTCCTTCGCGCAGTTCCAGGCGGACAAGTCGGTCGTCGGCATATCGCGCCAGGTGCAGCGGAACGAGGAGGGCCTCGAAGGCTACCGGGAGGGCATGACCTGCCACCTCGGCGACTTCGAGGAGTATGCGGTGCTGCGGCGCGAGCTCAAGGACCGCGAGACCGAGCTGGCCAAGCAGGGTGCGGCACAGCGCAGGGCGGCCGCCGCGGGCTCGCTGGAGAAGCTCAAGCCGGGCGATGTGATCCATGTCCCGACGGGTAAGTACGCGGGTCTCGCGCTGGTGCTGGATCCGGGGCTGCCGGCCGGACGTGCGGGCGGCCAGCGGGGCGGTTTCGAGTACCACGACGGGCCGCGGCCGCTCGTGCTGACTGCCGAGCGGCAGGTCAAGCGGCTCGCCTCGATGGACTTCCCGGTGCCCGTGGAGCCGCTCGAGCGGATGCGGATCCCCCGCTCCTTCAACCCGCGCTCGCCGCAGTCGCGGCGGGACCTGGCGTCCGCGCTGCGGACGAAGGCCGGGCACATCGCGCCCGAGCGCCACCGCAGGCCGAGGTCCGAGGCCGCGGACGACCGCGAGATCGCCCGCCTGCGCAAGGACATTCGCGCCCACCCCTGCCACGGGTGCGACGAGCGCGAGGACCACGCCCGGTGGGCCGAGCGCTACCACCGCCTGCAGCGGGACACCCGCCAGCTGGAGCGCCGGATCGAGGGGCGTACGAACACGATCGCCCGGACCTTCGACCGTATCGTCCGCCTGCTGACGGAGATGGACTACCTCCGTGGCAACGAGGTCACGGAGCACGGCAAGCGGCTGGCCCGGCTGTACGGCGAGCTGGACCTGCTGGCGAGCGAGTGCCTGCGCGAGCGGGTCTGGGAAGGGCTGAACCCGGCCGAACTGGCCGCATGCGTCTCGGCGTTGGTGTACGAGGCCCGTCAGGCCGACGATGCGGTGGCGCCGAAGCTGCCGTCGGGGAAGGCCAAGGCCGCGCTGGGCGAGATGGTGCGGATCTGGGGTCGGCTGGACGCGCTCGAGGAAGAGTTCAAGATCAACCAGGCCGAGGGTGTCGGCCAGCGCGAGCCCGATCTCGGCTTCGCCTGGGCGGCGTACCAGTGGGCGTCGGGCAAGGGCCTCGACGAGGTGCTGCGCGAGGCGGAGATGCCCGCGGGCGACTTCGTGCGCTGGTGCAAGCAGGTCATCGACGTCCTCGGTCAGATCGCGGCGGCCCCGGGCGACGGCGGCGAGGGCTCGACGGTGACGCGCACCGCCCGCAAGGCGGTCGACGCCCTGCTGCGCGGCGTCGTGGCGTACAGCTCGGTCGGATAGCGGTAGCCGAAGGGCCCTGCACCACGTCGGTGCAGGGCCCTTCGTGCTGCTGGTCAGCCATTCACGTACGTCAGTCGTTCACGCACGTTCACGCACGTCAGTCGTTCAGGTACGCCCGCCAGCCGCCGTGGTGCGTGATGTCCTCGGCGCCGTCGAGGGCTTCGGGCTCGCAGAGGAATCCGGCCATGGCGCTGTCGTCGGCCAGAGTGATGCGGCCGATCGCCATGGGACGGGGGAGCGCGGCGACGAGGCGGCCGAGGCCCTCCGCAGGCAGCTCCCAGACCTCGGCCTCGATCGGGGCGCCGCCCTCGGAGACATACGCGAGGCCGGGTTTGGGCGGGTCGGTGCGCAGGGCGTACAGGCGGTAGTGGGGCGCGGTCGTGGTCGTACGGAGCAACCGAGCGCCGAGTGCGAGCAGTTCGGGGTTGAGGGGCTGCCCCGTCAGATGTGCGCCCACCACGGCCAGGCGCACGGGTGGGGTGAGCGGAGCGGCGATCGTGGCGAGGGTGTCGTCCGTGCCGGCGGGGCCGATCAGCATCGCGCCGAAGGGACGCCCGTCCACCTCGCCCGCAGGGACAGCGACCGCCGCCAGACCGAAGAGATTGGTCGAGTTGGTGTACCGCCCGAGACGGGCGTTGCTGCCCAAGGGATCGGCGGCCACCTCGGCGAAGGTCGGATGACCGGGTGTGGTCGGCAGCAGCAGCGCGTCGGCGTCGCCGAGACCGGCCAGGGCGGATGCGCGCAGCGTGGCGAGACGGGTCCGGTCGGCGAAGAGCCGGTGGGCGGGGATGTCGCGGGCGCGGCGGATGATCCCGGCGACGGTCGGATCGAGATCCTGGGTCCCCTTGTCGACAAAGGAACCCACCGCGGTGTACCGCTCGGCCACGAACGCGCCTTCGTACAGCATCGTCGCCGCCTCCGTGAACGGTGCGAGATCGACCGGCCGCAGCTCCGCCCCCGCCGCCTCGAGCCGGGCCGCCGCCGCCTCGTACGCCTCGGCCCAGCCGTCGTCCAGCTCGCCGAGCCCCGTGGCCGGTGGCACGGCGACCCGCCATGGCCCGGGGAGCCGGGTAGGGGCGGCCACCGGGGGCCCGCCGCGCGCCAGCACGCCCAGCGCGAGCCGCGCCTCCGTGAGCGTACGGGCGAGGACGCTGACGCAGTCCAGGCTCGCGCAGGCCGGAACCACGCCGTCCGTCGGAACGAGGCCGGGGGTGGGCTTCAGGCCCACGATGCCGTTGAACGCGGCGGGCACGCGGCCGGAGCCCGCGGTGTCCGTGCCGAGGGCGATGTCGGCGATACCGAGAGCGACCGCGACCGCCGAGCCGGAACTGGAGCCGCCGGCGACACGGTCGGGGTCATGGGCGCTGCGGACGGCGCCGTACGGGGAGCGGGTGCCGACCAGTCCGGTCGCGAACTGGTCCATGTTGGTGGTTCCGAGGATGACGGCGCCCGCGGCCTTCAGCCGGGCGACCGCGGGGGCGTCGTGGTCGGGCTCGTAGGCGTACGAGGGGCAGCCCGCGGTGGTGGGCAGCCCCGCGACGTCGATGTTGCCCTTGACCGCGACGACGGTTCCCGCGAGCGGCAGGCGTTCGCCGGCTGCGCGCCGGGCGTCGACGTCCCGGGCATCCGCCTCGGCGTCGGCCTGCGGGCGCAGGGTGATCCAGAGGTCCGGGCGGGCGGCCTGCGCGATGCGGGCGTAGGCGGCGCGGACGCGGGGGAGTGCGGGGTGGGGCATGCGCGGGACTCCTCGGGTGCGTTGACGTGCGTGCCCGTCTGCGGGCCGGTGGGTGGTTTGTGCCCACCCTCCCCCAGAGCTTCGCCTGGGGGACCCTCATCTCCCCTCGCTCGCCCTGCGGAACAACTGCCCACAAACCATGTTCTGCGTCAGCCCTACGGCCCCATTGCACGTCCATTGCCGGGTGTAACCGAACGCTCACCAAGATCCGGTCGTCACCGGTGTGTGGGACGATCGGCAGCATGGGTACGACGGGACGGAAGGTCGGGCGACCTCGCGCCGAGCAGCGACCGGACAGCGGGCTGTCCGCGCGCGAGGAGCTGCTCGGGGCTGCGGCGGAGTTGTTCACGACGCTGGGCTACGCGGCGACGACCACCCGGGCCGTGGCGGAGCGCGCAGGGATGCGGCAGGCCACGATGTACCACTACTTCGGCGGCAAGGAGGACCTCCTCGCCGAGCTCCTCGAATCGACGGTCACACCGTCGCTGGCCCTCGCGCGCAGGCTGCTTGCGGACGACGAGCGCGGCGCGGAGGAGAGACTGTGGGAGCTCTGCCGCTCCGACGTCGAGCTGCTGTGCGGGGGGCAGCACAATCTGGGCATGCTGTACCTGCTCCCCGAGATTCAGGCGGAACGTTTCGCCGGGTTTCACCGGGTGCGGGCGGACCTGAAGGACGCGTACGGGCAGCTGCTTGCCGGCACGGAGCCTGGGCGCGCGCTCGACAAGCCTGAGCTCGCACTCCGCACGGACCTGGTCTTCGGCCTCATCGAGGGCGTCATCCTGGTCCACCGCTCGGACCCGGACCGTCCGGTGACGTCCTTCGCGGCGGCGACGGCGGATGCGGCGCTGAGGATCGTGGGGGTTTAGCGGGGGCGGCGCTCCCCCTGGCCCGGCGCCTTGGGCGTTGCCCGTGCCCGGTACCGGGTGCGCACCCGGTGTGTCCGTCCTCAAGCTCCCCCTATGCCCTGCGGCGTGGGGGGGACCCCCAGACGGGCTGGGTGCGGCTGCTGTCGGTGGGTGGTGGGTCGGGGCCCCTCCGGGCTCGCCTCCTCGAAATCGGTTGGGTACGGCGTCATCCGGTACGGGCAGCCGATTTCTGCGGGGGTGACCCTGCACGGCCCCGCCCCGGGTCGCCCGCCGACTGCAGGTCGGTGGGTGGTTTGTGCCCACCCTCCGCCAGAGCTTCGTTTGGGGGGACCCCATCTCGCTTCGCTCGCCTTGCGGAACGCCTGCCCACGAGCTGGTCCGCGAGCCAGCGGCGAGCCCCCACCGGTCACCACGAAGGGGGACGCGCAGGGGTCGTGTTCTGGACGTAAAGCGCCCGCAGCTCGCGCGAAGCGCGGTGACCACGCGGCGGAGCCGCATATCGGATGCAGCGCAATCCAGGACGCGAGCCCCGGAGCGGACCCCAACGGGACAGCCACGGCACGGGGCACCCCCGACCACCCAGCGCGTCCGGCGTTTTTAGGACGGACACCCCGGCCCACCCGGCGGTGCCGGTACGGGCACACCGGCCACCGTCACGGCGTCGGCGCGCTATTGGGCCAACGTCGTAGCCAGGGCCGCCAGGTCCTGGGTGCGAAGGACACGGGCACCGTACCCGGGGAGCGGCACGTGCAGCGGCTCCGTCCAGCGCAGCGGAATCGCGGACGCGCCGTACACCGCGCCCGCCAGCGCGCCCGTGACCGCCGCGACCGTGTCCGTGTCGCCGCCCAGATCGATCGCGGCGCCCAGCGCATCCTCGAACGACGTCGTCGTCCGCACTGCCCACAGCGCCGACCCCAGGCACGGCCACACCGCGCCGTTGAACTCGGTCGCGTCGTCCGGGTGCCACCCGGGCGCCAGTGCCGCGGCCCAGCGCCCCCGGTGGTCCTCGTGCACCTCGGACAGCGCGTCCGGCACCGCACCGACCGGGTCACCCGCGTCGAGCGCGACCCGGATCAGCTCGTGAAGCACCGCCGTGCCCTCCCACGCGGCCCGGTCGCCATGGGTGAGGGCCGCGATCCGGCGGGCGGCGGCCATCGTGCCGGTGCGTCCGTCACGGGCGAAGTACACCGCGGACGTCGCCGCCCGCATCAGTGAACCGTTGCCCGCCGCACGGCCGTTGACCTGGAAGTGCAGGGCCGCAGCGAGATCCCAAGGGTCGCCGCTGCCGAGCACCTGCTCCGTCTGGAGGCCGATGTCCTTCGGCTCGCCCGCCGCCCAGCGCCGGAAGCGGTCGAACATGTCCTCTGGGTCGAGTCCGCCCCGTTCCAGCAGGGATTCGCCGACGAGGACGGCCATCTGGGTGTCGTCGGTGGCCTCGCCCGGGTCCCAGCCGCCGCCTCCGCACATCTCCCCGGCGCCGTCGGGGAAGTGGGCCGCGTACACCCCCGCGAGCCCGAACTCGAACGGTGCGCCGAGCGCGTCGCCGACAGCGGAGCCGACCACCGCCCCGATGACCCGGTCCGTTCGGTCCGCCGTGTGCGTACGCATCCGGTCAGCGTAGGCGCCCCCGCAGCGCCCGGTACGCCGCCCCCGCCACCAGCGTGCCGCCCACGAACAGCAGTGTGGTATCTGCCCCACAGCCACTGACCGGTGCAGCTCCGTGCTCGTATCGGTTTCATACGGCAACGTTGGCACGGAAATGTCCAAACACTCCCCCTGCTCCCCCCTCTGTACCAAGTTGTACAAAGGCCCCCGAGCGCGAAGACGTGTACGCGCTCGGGGGCCTGGTGCTGCCCCGGCCGGCCAGGACGACGGGTTGGTGGCCGACCGAGGCGGTTTCGGGCGGTTGCGTTCAGCGGGGATGCCGTACGAGCTGTCCCTTGCGGGTGGCTCCTCCGCAGTCCTCGCACGAGACGATGACTGCACCCTCGTACACGAGCGCGACGGTGCTACGGCCTCGGCATTCCCGGCACGGGGTACCTCCGAAGCGCTGCTGCACGTGCGAGAACGCCTTCGTGACTTGGCCGGCGTCCATGGTCAGACAGCCACGGCGGCGGCAGCGCGCTCCATCTCCGCGTCGGTGGCCATGAGGTCGTCGAACTCGCCGGCCTTCACACCCTCGAAGAACTTCCGGATCTCGGCACGGGTGAAGTACAGGACCGGACTGGCTTGGTCCTTGTCGTCGGACAGGGCGACCATGCGGGTCCCGTCCACGATGTTGGGGTGGGGATGGTCCTTCGCGTCAGGCGCTGCGGCGACGATGACGCAGTCCTTCAGAATGGGGTCGAGGTCGGTCCTGCTGGCCTTGCGCCAGTCAAGGCCCGTGGCGTTCAGGTTCTCGTACGCCATGGTGCTGCGTCCGTTGCTGATGGTTCCCACAGGTCTGCCTCTCTGGTAATTGCTCTGGTTGGGACCCGGCCCCGCACTCGGCCTGTCCAGGGTTGGGGGTGCGGGGACGGGGTCTTGCAAACCCGCCTCGCTCGGTTCATACGGTTCTGGCCGGGGCGGGCGTTCATGGGGTGCGACCCTTAACCCGGTGCGGTCGCCACGGGTGGGCCCGCGCGCTGCCTGTCGGTCGGCAGCGGACAGGAGTTCAGGGGCAGGCCCACACCTCGCAGTCGAGGCTGTGCGCGCCGTCCCGGCCGCGCGCCCACCCCATGTAGACCGCTCCCGTCGTCAAGGGCCGGCCGCAGGTGACACACGCCCGGCCCGCCGCCTGCTCCCACGAGAGCTGCCGCGCGCCCGGCACAGGCTGATACCGGCAGATCCGCGTGGACGCCTTCTCCGGCGCGGGCGCGGGCGCGGTCACCGGGGCTCCGGGCCACGGTTCGGCCGGCGCGCGGGGGCGTAATAGTCCTCGTGGTCGCCGGTGGGCTCCGGCCTGCGGGTGCAGCGGGCCCCGTGCTGGGCTTCCTGATCCAGCAGTAGCAGGGGATGACCACGCGGTCCGGCGTGATATACGGCGCTCGCGGGCTCATGACGGCCGCCGCTCGACGAGGCCGCGCTGCTCACGGCACGGCGCGCACGCGGTCAGCGGATACGGCACACCCGAGGCGCGCTCGATGGTCACGACAGTCTGAGCAGTCCCAGAAGGGCTGTGCAAATGGCACCAGCCCGGAGTTCCCGTCTCCATGACCAGGACCGTAAGAACGGCGGCCGTCCGGCAGCGCGGCGATTGCGCGTGATTGCGAGGGCTGCGCGGGGCGTTGGCCCGGGTTGCTCACGCAGGGGGCAGCTGTGCGCGGGCTCGGGCAATCAGCCGGTGCGCCTTCGGCCCGTACGCGGCGGTCTCGTTGAGCCGGTCCCACACCCTGCCGTACAGCGCCACGGGAACGGACAGCACTTCGACAGTGGTCCAGGAGGTGTCTTGCCGTCGGAACTGGCTCGGAATATTCACGGGTTCTGACAGCACCGGGCCTTCCTGGCGGGCCGAGCGCGGCGGTGGTCAACGCCAGTCGTCGATCACATACGCGTCGGGGTGGCTGTACCCGGGTTCGTTGGGCCTGTGCATGGTCACGCCCTGCAACCAGGTGCGGAAACCGCGGTCGATCATGCGCCGGTAGGCATCCGGGCGACCCAGGTTCATGCCAGCGTCCAGTTGCCCCAGCCCGCGCTCGGCGGCCAGCCGCTCGCATGCGTCGAGCAGTCGCTCGAACCGGTCGGCGGCCTCCGGCCCAGGACGTACGGCGCCGAATTTGACGAAGCACACGTCCACGCCAGCCTCCGACCCGGCTCCGCAGTGGCAGACGGCCAGGCCGTCGAGCTCGGAGCCGGCGCCATGGAGCAGGATGGTGTCACCGAGTCCCTGCGCGTGCGCGGCCACGATCTCGCGTTCCAGGCTCAGGCCCTCGTACACGGCTCCGGTCAGTGCGCGACAGAGGCTCAGTGCGTCGGGCCGCTCGGCGGCGGGCAGTTCGCCATAGAGCACCCGGCCGGGGACTGCGGCACCGTCTGTGACCTGCTTCTTCATGATGGCTGTGAGGAATCGAGGCCAGAAACCGTACCGGCGGTAGAGCTCAAGATGCTTGGGACTGTGCGAGAAGGTGAACAAGCCGAGGTGGCGATTCCCCCAGGCGTCGAAGCAGTCGATGACCGGCTCCATCAGACGCCTGCCGATGCCCTGGTCCCACAGATCCGGACGTACGGTCAGGGGTCCGAAAAACCCGACGCTGCCCCAGTTGGCGGCGAAGTTCGATCCAACTACTTCGCCCTCGACCGTCGCCGCGAACGCCGCCTGTGGATCGGCCGCCCAGCGGGTGCGGACGTAGTCGACGGTCCCGAACGGATCAGGTGCCCCCAGGAAGGTCCCGAAGGCGACCCTGCAGATCTCATCGGCCCGATCCAGGTCCGCCTCATCCAGCGGGCGGACTGATACCGGGGCCGCGCCACTCTTGCGCTCCGCTGCTGGTGGGACCATCACTCTCTCCTTCCTACCCCCGTTCCATCGCACCACGGAGGTGCGCCGCAGGCGAGGTGAACGGTCCGGCGACACCCCCGAGGATCGAGGACCAAGCCGGTCTACCTTGCCTTTCCGCGGGAACCGCAGCAGGTAGCCGGCGCCAGCGACCACCATGGCCGCCTGGATCGTCCTCTCCGACTCCACACGATGTAGTCATCACACACGTGATGACCTATAAGCGACCCGGGTCGGCTACTACGGGTGCCGAGGCTCAGGAAAGCCACCCCTGCCCTGGATGGGGAGTCAGCCGACGGGTGCTGTCCGTTCTCGTGAACATCGACCTCGCCCCCGGGCGGGCGCCTCCCAGAGTGCTGAACAACCGCTGTCGTGATGCGGCGAGAGTTCGAAGCCGCAGCTCAGGGCCCCAGACTCTCTTGCGAGGGGCCGTGCGCGGCCCTGTCCGGTGGATCACGTGACTGCATTCCGGGCGATCCCCTCACGGCGCGCCCGGGGACTCAAATCCACAGTGGGTGCGTCGCCCTGCCTATCAACCTGCAAGGACGGGCCGTTTCGGCCATGTCACGGCCGTGTCGGGGCGGGGCCGATCTCCTCACGGCCCCGCCCCTCACCGTGCCTACAGCGAGGTGGTCTTACACCGCCGGGAAGTCGAGCACCGCGAGCGGCTCGGACGTCGGTGCGGGCGAGCCGCCCGCCGGCTCCACCGTGACGCCCATCGCCGTCGCACGGCCCACCGGCCCGTCCATGAGCAGGGCTTCCGGTGATCCCGACGAGTCCAGCAGCCCGGCGGGGCGCATGGTCCCGCCGTCCGCGAACCAGAGCTGGTACACCTTTCCGGCACCTGCCCGCGGCAGCCCGGACGCCAGGAACACGGCACCGTCCCGCTCGCGTGACACGGCTACGGTGCCGGTCGCTCCGCCGCCGCCGAGCGCCCTGGTGCTGGTCCGTACGTCGGGTGCCGTCAGCACCTGGGCCAGCGCCTCGGCCTGACGCTGGGCCTGGTGTGCCTCGGCCCGGGCCTCCTCGGCGGCGCGCTGCTGCCAGACCGCGACACCTCCGGACGCGGCCACGGCCGCCACGCACGCGGCGAGCACGAAGCGGGAGAGCCTGCGCCTGCCGCCCGGCCGGACGCTGCGGATCCGCGGCGGGGCGCCCCCGGGTTCTGTGATCGAGGGGCCCACCAGCGGCGCTTCCTGACGTACCATCGCGATCCGCGCCAGCACCTGCCCCTTCATCGCGGGCGGCGGGTTCTCGGTGGCGGCGAGTCCCAGCCGTACCGCCGTCGCGCTGAGCTCCCGCACCTCCTGTGCGCACGCCGCGCAGGCGTCCAGGTGCCGCTCGAACCGCGCGCGTTCGCGGTCGCCGAGCGCATGCAGGGCGTACGCGCCGGTCAGCGTGTGCAGTTCGGCGTCGCGCCCGGCGCTCCGTCCCACCGTGCTCATGCGCTTACCCCCAGACAGTCGCGCAGCCGGATCAGCCCGTCGCGCATACGGGTCTTCACGGTGCCCAGCGGCACGGAAAGCAGCTCGGCCACCTCGCGGTAGGCGAGCCCCCGGTAGTAGGCGAGGGTCACCGACTGGCGCTGCAGCTCGGTCAGGGTACGCAGACAGCGGCGGACCTGTTCCCGCTCCAGCCGGGCCTCGACCTGCTCGACGACCTCGTCGAAGGCCGGGGTCCCGCCGAGCCTGGCCGCTTTCTGCTCCCGCTCGGCCGCGGCCTGGGCGGAGCGCACCCGGTCCACCGCGCGGCGGTGGGCGAGGGTGAGCGTCCATGTCATCGCAGAGCCCCGGGACGGCTGGAAGCGCGCAGCCGTGCGCCACAGTTCGACCAGCACCTCCTGCGTCACCTCCTCCGACTGTGCCGGATCGCGCAGCACGCTGCGAACGACACCGAGTACGGGCCCGCAGACCGCGTCGTACACCCGGGAGAAGGCCTCCTGGTCGCCGCGCGCGACCCGCACGAGCAACTCGTCGAGCCCCGGACCTGCCGGTGGTGCCCCTGCGATGTGTACGGCTTCCCTCACGCGCGCTCCCCTCGCCCGGTCTTCCTTCTCTTGTACCGAGCTATACGGAGCCGGAGCCCGCCTTGACTGCACCTGCGCCGAACTTTTTGCCCGGCAGCTTGCCCGCAAGCGCGCGCAGGGGCAGGAACACCAGCAATCCGATCGGCGACAGCAGAATCGTGAGCACCAACAGCGGGCCCATCAGCAGCGGATGAAGACCGAGCCGGCGCCCCTCGAGGTACATCCATTGCCCGATCAGGAGATCCCAGGCGATGACCTGTGCCCAGACCGCCCCGGCGCCGTCGGCGAGCGCCGTCAGTTCCCGGAATCCCTCCAGGTCGGGGGAGCGTACGGCGTCCCAGAGTTCGGGGAAGACCGGGATCGCGAGCCCGAGGTAGACGAGCAGGATCGGCATGGCCGTCAGGGGCGATGCGGCGATCCGCGAGGTGCGGGACCAGTTGGGCGCGAAGATCATCAACAGCCAGAAGGGCGCGGCCAGACAGAAGGTCAGGTCGAAGAGAAAGGCGGTCATGCCAGGTGCTCCAATTCGCTGTGGTCGCCGTCGACTTCCTTGTGCGGTACGGGAGTTGTGCGCAGCGACAGGGCCGTGGCCGCGACGGTGCCCATTGCGATCAGCGCCGTGGCGCCGAGCGTCGCCCCGTCGGGGTGGATCAGGGGCCGGCCGCGCATCGCCTGCCAGGTGACCAGGACGAACACTGCGGCGTATGCACCGGAGGCCACGAGCACCAGCCGGAGCCGCACCCGCTCGTCGCGCAGTGCGGGGAAGCGCGGCGCGAGTGCGAGGAGTGCGAGCAGGAGGAGCGGCAGCAGTTGAAGGGCGTGCATGCCGACGAAGTGCGGGATGCGCAGATCGCCACCGGTCGTCGACCAGCCGGTCAGTGGCATGGACGGCCCGCCGTCCGCGACGCCGACACTGTGCGCTCCGACCACCTGGGAGGTGGCCCGGTTCTGCCCGGGTGCGGGCTGTGTCATCAGGAATCCGAGCGCGGCTCCGGCCAGGGCGATCAGCGTGCCGAGCCGCAGTGCCCAGGCGGACGCGCGGTCGGCGAGCCGGGAGCGGAAGAGCAGTACGGCGACGAGGAGCATGGCGATCCACAGGACGACGATGGTGCCGCCCATGATCTGGAAGAGCAGCGAGTCGAAGGGCGTCTCGTTGTTGAAGTGGCTGCGCTTCCCGCGGATCACCTGTCCCACGATGATCGTCATCTCGATCACGCTCGCCGCGGTGATGACCGTACCTGCCCACCAGCCGACGCGCCGGGCGCGGGGAAGCAGCGACAGCATCCAGGCCAGCGACAGGGAGTAGGCGACGAAGGACACCGAGAACTTGAACGGCTTGAACCAGATCGGCGAGCCGACGAGGACCCGGTCGTCCACGACGAGGCCGATCGCCGAGACGACCGCTAAGGCGGCCATGGCTCCCGAGAAGACGACCAGTGGCCGATGCCAGGCGGACAGAGACATGGGGCACCCCCGAGATAATGGATAGTGGCACTCTCCGCTATCCGATAGGGGGACTATCTATGATGGGGTGTCGAGTTGGCAAGGCCGGAGAGGTGAATGCACGGTGCGCATCGGGGAGTTGAGTCGCAGGACCGGGGTGTCCGTTCCGACGATCAAGTACTACGTACGCGAGGGACTGCTCCCCGCCGGCCAGCTGACGAGCCCGAACCAGGCGTCGTACGACGAGACGCACGAACGGCGGCTCCGCCTCATCCGGGCCCTGCTCGACATCGGCGGCCTCTCGGTCGCGGGGATCCGGGAAGTGCTGGCGGCGATCGACGACCCCGGCCAGTCGGTGCACAAGGTCCTGGGCGAGGCGGTGCACCTGCTCGTGCCGCACTACGAGGCCGATCCTGATGCCGCGATGAGCGCGGCCCGAGCGAAGGTGGCCGCCCTGATCGAGAGGCGGGGCTGGGAGATGGACGTCGAGGACTGCCAGTCGGAGGCGCTGGCGGCGGCACTGGCGGCGCTGGATCGCGTCGGATACGGCGGCTATGGGGAGGCGGTCCTCGACGACTACGCCGCCGCGGCGGAGAAGGCGGCGCGGGCCGACCTGGCCTACGTCGGGCGCTTCGTGGCGCGCGAGGACATGGTGGAGAGCTCGGTGGTCGGGACGGTGCTGGGCGAGGCGATGCTGGCTGCGCTGAGGCGCATGGCGCACGTGGACGCGTCCGCCCGGACGTACGAGACGGAATGACGCAGTGGGGGTGCGCCGCGTGGGGGCGCCGCGCACATCCCCGCCTGCGCCGGAGCGCTCAGGGCGTGATCGCCAGGGGGTGCGGGCCGAGTGCGGTCCGGAGAGGAGGCCTTACGCAGCCTGCTCCTGCTCGCGCTCGACCTGCGCGTTCCAGTCGCGCTTCATCGCGCGCCACGCCTCGTCCGACTTGCCCAGGCGCCAGTAGCCCGAGATCGACAGGCGCGCTGCGGGGATGCCCCGCTCCAGGCGGAGGTGGCGGCGGAGCTCCTTCACCGCGCCAGCCTCGCCGTGCACGAAGGCGTGGACGTCGCCGGCGGGAAAGTCCAGCTCGCGGACCGCCGCGACCAGCGCCTCGCCCACGGGCCGGTCGCCCCGGTGCAGCCAGTTCACCGTGACCCCGTCCGGCGTCGCGATCTTCTGCTCCTCCGCAGGTCCTGCCACCTCCACGAACGCGTGGACGACGGCGCCCGCCGGCATCCGTTCCAGCGACGCGGCGATCGCCGGCAGGGCACTCTCGTCGCCGGCCAGCAGATGCCAGTCCGCGGCCGCGTCAGGGGCGTAACCCCCGCCCGGGCCCAGCAGCCACATCGTCTCGCCCGGCTGGACGCGCGCCGCCCAGGGTCCGGCCAGACCCTCGTCGCCGTGGACCACGAAGTCGATCGTCAGCTCGCGGTGGACCGGGTCCCACGCCCGCACCGTGTACGTGCGGTTGGTCGGCCACTGGTCGCGCGGGAGCTCCTCACGGATCCGGGCCATGTCGAACGGCTCCGGATACGTCACTCCCGGCACCGGGAAGACCAGCTTGACGTAGGCGTCCGTCGACCCGTCCGTCGCGAACGCGGCCAGACCCTCGCCGCCGAGCACGACGCGCACCATGTGCGGAGTGATCCGGTCGGTGCGCACCACCCGCGCCTCATGGGTCTGCGGTGCCTTGCGGGCGGACGTCTCTGCCACGGCGGTCTCCCTCGGTCGTGCAGCGGTTAGGCTAACCTAAGTTAGCACCTGGCTCCGGTGATCACCGCGCGGACCCACGCCGGGCTCGGGCTCCGCTCACGCCTTCAGTTCCACCAGGAGCCGGTGTACGACCCGCCCGAGACCCCACCGGGCCGCCAGCTCCTCCAGCCGCTCCGGATCACGCGGCTCCTTCGGCAGCGCCGGATCGAAAGCGGGCAGCGGTACGTCCCCGGCCACCCGCACCACCTTCGGTGCGACCGCGACGTACTCACGCGCCTCGTCCAGCCGCTTGCGCTGCGAGGGTGTCAGCTTCGACGTCGGGTCGTCGACGGCCGCCATGATCCCGGCGAGGTCCCCGAAGGCCTCCAGCAGCTTCGCCGCCGTCTTCTCGCCGATGCCCGGCACCCCCGGGAGTCCGTCGCTCGGGTCGCCGCGGAGCAGCGCCAGATCCGCGTACCCGGGCCCGTCGACCCCGTACTTCTCGCGCAGCACCGCCTCGTCCGTGGCCTGCATCATCCCGACGCCCTTCAGCGGATACAGCACCCGCACGCCCCGCGCGTCGTCCACCAGCTGGTACAGATCCCGGTCGCCGGTCACGATGTCCACCGGCCCCGCCGCGCGCCCGGCGAGCGTGCCGATGATGTCGTCCGCCTCGTACGCCGCGACCCCGACCCGTGCGATGCCGAGCGCGTCCAGCACCTGCTCGATGATCGGGACCTGCGGGGACAGCGCGTCCGGGATCTCCTCCTCGTCGGGACCCGTCTCGGTCTCCACCGCGACCCGGTGCGCCTTGTACGACGGAATGAGCTCCACCCGCCAGTGCGGGCGCCAGTCGGCGTCCATGCAGGCCACCAGCTCGTCGGGGTGGTGGTCCTGAACCAGCCTGGTGATGAATTCGATCAGCCCGCGCACCGCGTTGACCGGCGTGCCGTCGGGCGCGCGCACGGAGTCGGGGACCCCGAAGTAGGCGCGGAAGTAGAGGGAGGCGGTGTCGAGGAGCATCAGGCGTCGCGTCACAGTCCGATGATGCCCCACCCCACCGACAGTGCCCCGGTCACACGGCCCCAGCGGCGGCGCCCCGGCCCCACGACCCACGACCGGCGACCGGCGACCGGCGACCGCGACCGGCCATCGATGATCACTACCCCGGCGTACGCACGGCCACACGGTGTCCTCCACGTGAACTGGATCACTTTCCGTTTGCCCCCGGCATACCCGGGCAGGCGCAGCGCCGGAGCGGACCCCATTGCGCCCTGAACCGGCCACGTCGGCCGAAACAGGGCGCAACTCATGGGGAAGCGGGCCGAACCCGCCCGCTCCACGGCCCGCAGGCGGGGGATGCGGGCCGTTCTCGGTTCAACACGTGAGGTTTATGTGTCCAGGCTTGAAGCCGAGCACCTGTACAAGGTGTTCGGCAAACGACCCGACGAAGCGGTACGGAAGCTCGAGGGCGGCGCCGGCCGCGACGAGCTCCGCGCCGACGGAACGACCGCAGCGGTGATCGACGCGTCCTTCACCGTCGAGCCCGGTCAGATCTTTGTCGTCATGGGTCTCTCCGGATCCGGAAAGTCCACGTTGCTGCGCATGCTCAACGGGCTGCTGGAACCGACCGCCGGACGCGTCCTCTTCGACGGTGAGGACCTGACCACCCTGAGCGCCCGCGACCTCCGCACCGTGCGCTCCACCAAGATCAGCATGGTCTTCCAGCACTTCGCCCTCTTCCCGCACCGCAGCGTGCTGGAGAACGCCGCCTACGGCCTCGAGGTGCAGGGAGTCCCGCGCGCCGAGCGTGAGCGCCGCGCCACCGAGGCCCTGGAGCTCGCCGGGCTCGCCGGCTGGGAGAAGTCCTGGCCCGACGAGCTCTCCGGCGGTATGCAGCAGCGCGTCGGCCTCGCCCGCGCGCTCGCCACCGACGCCGATCTGCTGCTGATGGACGAGTCCTTCAGCGCCCTCGACCCGCTGATCCGCCGCGACATGCAGGACCAGCTCCTCGAACTCCAGAAGCGGCTCAAGAAGACGATCGTCTTCATCACGCACGACCTCAACGAGGCCATGCGCCTCGGCGACCGGATCGCGGTGATGCGCGACGGCCGGATCGTCCAGCTCGGCACCGCCGAGGACATCCTGCTGCGCCCCGCCAACGACTACGTGGCGTCCTTCATCCAGGACGTGGACCGCACCCGTGTCCTGACCGCGGCGGCCGTCATGACCGAGCCGGGCCCCGGCGCGGACGACTGCGGCTGCGAGACCGTCACCCCCGAGACCCTCGTCGCCGACGTGTGTGCCGTCAGCGCCCGCGTCCCGCACCCCGTGGCGGTCAGGAACGCGGCCGGCGAGGTCGTCGGCGTCGTACCGCAGTCGCGGCTGATCGGCTTCGTCGGCGACGAACGCGGTGAGCCGGCGCCGTGTGCCATCCCGGCCCAGCAGCGGCCGAAGGAGGTGGCCGCCCATGCCTAGGCTCCACCTCGGCCAGTGGGTCGACAGCGGTGTCGACTGGCTCCAGTCCCACCTCTCCTGGCTGTTCGACGCCATCAGCAAGCTCGTCACCGGCATGTACGACGGCATCGACGCGGCGCTCTCCGCGCCCCAGCCGCTGCTCTTCGCCGGCATCCTCGCCGTCGCCGCCTGGTGGCTGCGCGGACTGCTCGCGGGCGTCCTCGCCTTCGCCGGATTCGCTCTGATCGACTCGATCGAGCTGTGGGACGACGCCATGTCGACCCTGTCGCTCGTCCTCGTCGCCACGATCGTCACCCTGGCGATCGCGGTGCCGCTCGGCATCTGGGCCTCCCGCTCGAAGGCCGTGAGCGCCGTGACCCGGCCGGTCCTGGACTTCATGCAGACCATGCCGGCCATGGTCTATCTGATCCCCGGCATCATCTTCTTCGGCGTCGGCGTGGTGCCCGGCATCATCGCCACCATCGTCTTCGCCCTGCCGCCGGGCGTACGGATGACCGAACTCGGCATCCGCCAGGTCGACAAGGAACTCGTCGAGGCCGCCGAGGCCTTCGGCACGACCCCGCGCAACACCCTGCTGCGCGTCCAGCTGCCGCTCGCGCTGCCCACGATCATGGCCGGTATCAACCAGGTCATCATGCTCGGCCTGTCCATGGTCGTCATCGCCGGCATGGTCGGCGGCGGCGGCCTCGGCGGCGCGGTCTACCGCGCCATCGGCAACGTCGACATCGGCCTCGGCTTCGAGGCGGGCATCTCCATCGTCATCCTGGCCATGTACCTGGACCGGATCACCGGTGCGCTGGGCCGCCAGGTCTCGCCGCTCGGCCGCCGCGCCCTCGCCAAGGCGAAGGCCATGACCGGCGGGATGAAGATCTGGAACTACCGCCCCCAGCCCGTCGTCGCCGTCACCGGTGTCGTGATCCTCGCGCTCGTCGCGGGCGGCATGGGGATCTTCGGCGGTGCCAAGTCCGCCGGCACCTCCGACGCCACGAGCGTCGGCCAGGGCAAGAAGATCTCCATGGGCTACATCCCCTGGGACGAGGGCATCGCCTCCACCTTCCTCTGGAAGGAGCTGTTGGAGCAGCGCGGCTTCGAGGTCGACGCCAAGCAGCTGGAGGCCGGCTCCCTCTACACCGGTCTCGCCGGCGGCCAGATCGACTTCCAGACCGACTCCTGGCTGCCCGTCACCCACGCCCAGTACTGGGACAAGTACCAGGACAAGCTGGAGGACGTGGGCTCCTGGTACGGCCCCACCTCGCTGGAGCTGTCCGTCCCCGGGTACATGAAGGGCATCGACTCCCTCGACGACCTCAAGGGCAAGGCGTCCACCTTCAAGGGCCGCATCATCGGCATCGAGCCGAGCGCCGGAATGATGGGGATCCTCAAGGACAAGGTCCTCAAGGAGTACGGCCTGGAGGGCGAGTACAAGGTCGTCGACGGCTCCACGCCCGGCATGCTGGCCGAGCTGAAGCGCGCGTACGACAAGAAGGAACCCATCGTCACCACCCTGTGGTCGCCGCACTGGGCCTACAGCACGTACGACCTGAAGAAGCTCAAGGACCCCAAGGGCACCTGGGGCAAGGGCGACGGCGTGCACACGCTCGCCCGCAAGGGCTTCTCCGCCGAGAACCCGCAGGTCGGCAAGTGGCTCAAGAACTTCACGATGACCGAGGAGCAGCTCACCGGTCTCGAGGCGAAGATCCAGGAGACCGGCAAGGGCAAGGAGCAGGAAGCCGTCCGGGCCTGGCTGAAGGACAACCCCGGCCTCGTCGGCAAGTGGACCCCGGTCGCCAAGGCCGGCAAGTGACTTCAGGCTGAGCGAGCAGGAGCTCGCCGGCCTGGAGAACGAGATCCAGAAGCGCGGCACGAGCCACGAGGAGGAAGCGGTCAAGGCCTGGATGGAGCAGAACCCAGGCATCGTGGACCGGCCGGCACCTCAGTAGACCATCCCCCTCCCCCCACCGGTCGGGCCCCGTCACATACAGTGGCGGGGCCCTCACCGTTACGCCTGTGACAACTGTGCGAATCGGTGCCCGGAATCTGCGTAAGGTACAGACAAGGAGGGAGGGAACGCAGCCATGGCAGACAAGGAAACACTCCGCGTCGGCTCCGCCGTCCGCAGACGCCGCAAGGCCCTCGACCTCACACTGGCCGCCGTCGCCCAACGCAGCGGCCTGTCCGTGCCTTTCCTCAGTCAGATCGAGAACGAGCGGGCCCGGCCCAGCATGCGCTCCCTTCAGCGGGTCGCCGAGGCGCTGGGGACCACCGCCGCCGAGCTGCTGGCCGCCGCGGACTCGGCCCGCATCGTCGATGTCGTCCGCGCGGACGACCCCGGCGCCTCCGGCGCGGCCCCGGGCGTGCGGTCCCTCGTGCGCGGCCATCACCAGCTGCACGCGGTCGAGTACACGGGGGAGCAGGACGCGGACCGGGAGTACCAGCACCGCAACGACGAGCTCATGTACGTCGCCGACGGGGCCGCCGAGGTCGAGGCCGAGGGCCGCGCCTACCGGCTGGAGAAGGGCGACACCCTGTATCTGTCCGGAGGCGTGCGCCACCGGTGGCGGGCCACCAGGCCGGGCACCCGCCTCCTCGTCGTCGCCGTCCGCGAACACATCGAACCCGGACCGTGAAACGGGTCGTCTCGCTCGTCCCGTCCCTCACCGAGGCCGTCGCGGTCAGCGCGCCCGGACTGCTGGCCGGCGTCACCGACTGGTGCACCCACCCCGCGGACCTCGACGCGGTCCGTGTCGGCGGTACCAAGAACCCCGACGTCCCCGCGATCACCGCCCTCGCCCCCGATCTCGTCATCGCCAACGAGGAGGAGAACCGGGCCCCCGACATCGCCGCCCTGCGCGCCGCCGGACTCGACGTCCTCGTGACGGAGGTGCGGACGCTGCCGCAGGCCTTCACGGAACTGGAGCGCGTCCTGCGGGCCTGCGGAGTGGGCCGGCCGCGCTGGATCGACGAGGCGCAGGCCGCCTGGGCGGCCGTCGAGCCGGGCGAGGTGCGGCGCGCGGTCGTACCGGTCTGGCGGCGGCCCTGGATGGTGCTCGGCCGCGACACCTTCGCGGGGGATCTGCTGGCCCGCCTCGGCGTGGAGAACGTCTATGGCGGGCACCCGGAGCGGTATCCCCGGATCCCGCTCGACGAGCTCAACGCGGCGGGCGCCGACCTCGTCGTCCTGCCCGACGAGCCCTATCGCTTCACTGCGGACGACGGGCCCGAGGCGTTCCCCGGACTGCCCGCCGCCCTCGTCGACGGACGCATGCTCACCTGGTACGGCCCGTCGCTGGCAGCGGCACCCGCGGCGCTGCGAGCAGCGCTCCGCTGACCAGGCCGCGCAGCGTACGGACCCCGGCCACGGCCCAGGCCGCGAGCAGGAGCACGTACAGCCCCACCGCCAGCCATTCCAGGGCGAGCAGACCCGTCCGAGCGGCCAGCCCCGCCGCGCCCGTGACACAGGTGCCGACCGGGAAGGTGAACCCCCACCACGTCATCGCGAACGGCATCCCCCGGCGGGCCGCGCGGACCACCATGAGCCCGGCCAGGACCAGCCACAGCAGGGCGAAACCCAGCACCGGAACCCCGTAGACGACCGCGAAGACGCTCATCCCGCTCGCGTACGGCGCCGAAACCGCCGTCGGCGCCACATCCGCCAGCTTGTTCACCGCGGTCGTCGACTGGCCCAGCGGACCCAGGACCAGGAACAGCGTCGGGGTCAGGGCGAGCGGCAGCGGACCGTGGCGGACCAGCCGGGCGAAGACGAAGGGGAGCATCATCAGCACCGCCAGCAGGCTCAGCCCGAACATTCCGTAGCAGGCCACCAGCATCGCCTCGCGCCACTGACCGGCGGGCAGCCTCTCCACCAGCAACGGTCCGGCCGCCGCCGCCACCATCGGAGCCACCACCGGCAGCAGCCACACCGGCGAAGCGCTGCCCGGGGCGACCTCGTGGCGCGTGATCATCAGATACGGGATCGCCACGGCGACGGCGAGCGCGGTGAGCGTGCCGACGCCGAAGAGGGCGGCGCCCGCCACGGTCGCCGTCTCCTGGCCGATCACGCCGGGGCCGACCGACAGCGTGCCGATGCCGACTGCGAGCAGCGCCATCGCGAGGCAGCCGTAGAACGGGGCGACCGCGGGGTCGAGCAGGTGGGCGCGGGCCTGGTCGCGGTGGTGGATCCAGTGGCCGGCGCGGGCGACGAGCAGGGCCACGAGCAGCAGTGCGGACAGCAGCCACACCGCCTCGCACGCGGGCCGCAGCCCCGGTGGCCGCACCGGCAGGGCCGCACCGGCGTTGGCCACGATCGCGGTGCCCATCACCGTGGCGTACCAGTTCGGTCCGAGGCCGCGGAGCGAGGGGAACGAAGGCGGCGCGGGGAGCGAGGGCGGCGCGGGCGGGCGCGGCGAGGGAAGCGGGCGCGGCGAGGAGAGCGAGGGCGGCTCGGTGACCGGGGAGTGGACCATGGGGCCAGCCTCGGCTTGCGTACGGCCTCCCACCAGGGATGGTTCTTCTATGCCCCCATAAGCTGGGTTTATGAGTGATGAGCGACAAGGCCTGCTGGCCCACCGGGTGCCCGACCTCGGGGCGCTGGAACTGCTGCTGGCCGTCGCCCGGCACGGCAGCCTCGGGCGCGCGGCGCGTGAGCTGGGCATCACCCAGCCCGCCGCGAGCAGCCGGATCCGCTCCATGGAGCGGCAGCTCGGCGTCGCCCTCCTCGACCGCTCGCCGCGAGGCTCCCGGCTCACCGACGCGGGGGCGCTCGTCACCGACTGGGCGCGCCGGATCGTGGAGGCGGCGGAGGCGTTCGACGTGGGCGCGCAGGCGCTGCGGGGGCGGAGGGACTCGCGGCTGCGGGTGGCGGCGAGCATGACCATCGCGGAGTACCTGCTTCCGGGCTGGCTCATCGCCCTGCGGGAGCAACGCCCGGGCACGGCGGTGTCGCTGCTCGCGGGCAATTCCGCAGCGGTTGCGGAGCGGCTCCTGCGGGACGAGGCCGACCTCGGCTTCGTCGAGGGGCTCGCGGTGCCGGCGGGCCTCGACGGGGCGGTCATCGGCCACGACCGGCTCGTCGTGGTGGCCGCGCCCGGGCACGCGTGGGCGCGGCGCCGCGCGCCGCTTCCGCCACAGGAGCTGGCGGCGACCTCCCTGGTGCTGCGCGAACGCGGCTCGGGCACCCGGCAGGTCCTCGACTCGGCGCTCGCGGAGTACGGGGGGCTCGCCGAGCCGCTGCTCGAACTCGCCTCCACGACGGCGGTGAAGGCGGCGGCGGTCAGCGGCGCGGGGCCCGCTGTCCTCAGCGAACTCGCGGTGACCGAGGAGCTCGCCGCCCGCCGCCTGGTCCGCGTCCCGCTGGAGGCCGTCCACCTCCACCGCGACCTCCGCGCGGTGTGGCCCGTGGGTCACCGCCCCGCGGGCCCGGCGCGCGACCTTCTCGCGCTCACACGCCGGGGTGCCCCGGGGTAGCGGGCGGCCGGTCGACCGGGGCCTGACCGGTGGGCGGATCCCAGGCACAGGCCAGGGAACCGCCGATGAGCCCGAGGAGCAGACCGAGGAAGAGGCCCCCGAAGTTCGCGACGGGGAAGGAGACGAGGGTGAGCAGCAGGGCCGTGATCCCGGCGAACACGCGCGCCTGCTGCTGGAACCAGAGGGCGATGCCCAGGACGACGAGCAGGATCCCGATGATCAGCGACCCTGCGCCGGCCGTGGTGGACAGCGCCAGCGGGATGCCGCTGAGGCTCAGGCGGACGTAAGGGAAATAGATGATGGGCAGGCCCGCGGCGAGCGTGAACAGCCCTGCCCAGAAGGGTCGTTCACGGCGCCATGTCCTGAATCTCCGTCGGGCGCCGACGATCGCGTTGCGTACTTCCGGGCGTCTGCCGAAGAGATCGAGGATCACGTGTCTTTTCCCTGTGCCAAGGATCAGGGGCACTCGCGGTTGCCCTGTTTGACGCGCAGACTCAGGTCAGGGATGTTGAACGTGGCCGCCGAGAGCGCGACCGCGGTAACCCGCACGTCGGTCAGGGTGACCGACTCCGCCTGCTGGGCGACGCCGTTGGGGTCGAAGAACCGCGAGTCCCGGTCCTCCGGATTGATCGGTCCCTTGGTGACCGCGCCGATCGCCACACCGATGTCGAGGTCGTCGAGGTCCGCCTGGCCGACCGACACGGACGTCGCGTCGATGAACAGGTTCTCCGCCTCGGCCCGGCGCTCGTCGCCGCCGGTGAGCCTCAGTGTGTACGGACCCAGGACCGGGATCGGGACCACCACGGACTGGCACAGCCCGCTGATCTTCGCATGGCGGAACCCGTTGACCACGACCGGCACGAGGCTGCCCTTCTTGGTCACGTCCACCATGCCGTAGATGCTGAGACCCCGAGCGTCCAGAGTGTCCGCCGTGATCTGGAACTTACGGCCGGAGATGAAGAACGACGCGGCCAGTGCCCCTTGGGCCATGCCGATACCGAGAGCCGCTGCCGCCGTGCCGCTCAGGACCAGGACAGCGGCGAATCGCTTCCAGCGGGTCCTGCCGAAGCCGCGCGACATTGCGTGTCCTCCGGTCGAGTGAGGTGGGCCTGCCGATACCGGGCAGCGGAAAGCGACGTCCAACGGTGAATGACTGAGCCTAGGCTTGCTGGCGCCCGTTCCGTCCGCACGTCAGGCCGTGCAGACGGGTGATCGGCTCGTCGATGGCGCTTTCGGCGGACACGCGGTGTCGGCGCCGCGGCAGTGTGGTGCCGCGGCCGGCACCGGCCCGGAGGGCCCGTCAGGACGCCGCGCGCACCAGCCCCCGCATCACCCGCGTGTCCTCGCCCATCTCCGGATGCCACTGGACGCCCAGGACCCAGGCGGGGTCCGGCAGTTCGATCGCCTCGACCGTGCCGTCCTCCGCGTGGGCCGAGACCACGAGGTCGGCGCCGAGGCGGTCCACCGACTGGTGGTGGTACGTCGGCACGGACGACTCCTCCGGCACGAGCGCGGCGTACCGCGTCCCCGGCACCGGTGTCACCGCGTGCCGCCCGAAGACGCCGACCTCCTTCGCATGGCCCTCCATGTGCTGGACGAGCGTCCCGCCCAGGGCAACGTTCAGCAGCTGCATCCCCCGGCAGATCCCGAGCAGCGGCGTCCCGGACCCCAGCGCCGCCTCGATCAGCGCCAGCTCCCACGCGTCCCGCTCCCGCGCAGGCGGCCCGGTGCGCGGGTCGGGCTCGGCGCCGTAGCGGACCGGCTCGACGTCCGGTCCGCCCGCCACGACGAGCCCGTCCAGCCGGGCCACGACGGACGCCGCGCGACCCGGATCGTCCGGGGGGAGCATCGCGGCGATGCCCCCCGCCGACTGGACGAGCCGTGGATAGCCCTCCGGCAGCAGCGCGGCCGGCAGCTGCCACACGCCCCACGAGGCCTGCTCCAGATACGTGCTGACGCCGATGAGCGGCTGGGTCACTGTCTTTTCTCCGGTCAGTCGCGTGCGAGTTCGGCCTCGGCCGCGGCCAGCGCCGCGAACTCCTCCTCCGGCGCTCGCGCCACCAGCCGGTGCCGACTGTAGAAGGCGAAGTACGCGAGGGCGACGCCGTAGACGGCGAGAGCGATGAAGGCCGCGTCCTTGTCCACCAGGAAGGTGGCCACCAGGGCGGACAGGGCCAGGACGAAGGCGACCGAGGAGGTCAGGATGCCGCCCGGGGTGCGGTACGGCCTGGGGAGCTCCGGCTCGCGGCGCCGCAGCACGATGTGCGACAGCGCCATCAGCGCGTACGAGATCGTCGCGCCGAACACCGCGATGTTCAGCATCCGCGCCCCGTCGCCCGTGCCGGCGGCCAGCGCGAAGCCGAGCGCGCCGGGGATCAGCAGCCCGAGGTAGGGGGACTTGCGGCGGCTGGTCAGGGAGAGGAAGCGGGGCAGGTATCCGGCCCGGGACAGGGCGAAGAGCTGGCGCGACCCGGCGTAGATGAGGGAGAAGAACGAGGCCACCAGGCCCGCGAGGCCCGCGTAGTTGACGAAGCGGCTGAGCGCGGTGGGGTCGCCGTCGCCCTGGAGCGCCACCACCAGCGGGTTTCCGGCCTCCTGGATGGCTGCCGAGCCGCGCGCCCCGGTGGAGGCGAAGAACGTCAGCACGGCGAGCAGGACCAGGATGCCCATCGAGACGGCGAGGGCCCTCGGCATCGACCGTACCGGATCCTTCGCCTCCTCCGCGGCGAGCGGCACCCCCTCGACCCCGAGGAAGAACCACATTCCGAAGGGGAACGCCGCCCAGATGCCGAGCAGCCCGAACGGCAGCCAGGAACCGGAGCCGAACGCCTCCTTGTCGACGGGGATGTCGTCGAGCCCGGCGGTCTGGAAGTCGGTGAAGGCGCCGATGGCGAAGATCAGGAGTGCGGCGACCGCGATCGCCGTCACGACGAGGCTGAACCGCAGCGCCTCGCCGACGCCCCACAGATGGATCCCGATGAAGATCGCGAAGCAGGCCAGGTAGACGGGCCACCCCGAGGTGAGGCCGAACAGCCCGAGCGATTCGACGTAGTCACCGATGAAGATGACGATCGCGGCGGGCGCGAGGATGTACTCGATGAGGATCGCCGTACCGGTGAGGAAGCCGCCCCATGTGCCGAGCGCCCTGCGTGCGAAGCCGTAGCCGCCGCCCGCCGTCGGCAGGATCGCGGACAGCTCGGCGAGCGCGAAGACGAGGCACGCGTACATCACCCCCATCAGCACGGTGGCGGCGGCGAGCCCGCCGAAGCCGCCCTTGGACAGACCGATGTTCCAGCCGGAGAAGTCCCCGGAGACGACATAGGCGACACCGAGCCCCGTGAGGAGCAGCCAGCCCGCGCTGCCGCGCCGCAGAGTGCGGCGCTCCAGATAGTCGTCCGGTGGTGGTGGTGTGTTGCTCCCGGTGGTGTCTTCCAGTGTCATGGCAGAGCTCCCGCGTCGGGCCCAATGGAATGGAGCCATACCTTTGCGGTGAGCGTGGGGAGAACGCAAGACCCGTGCGTTACTTTCGGGTTACGTCACGATCTACGTGAGGAAGCCGCGCAGCAGTGCCGCCGTGCCCGCGCAGTGCTCCCGCGTCACCTCGCGCGCCGCGTCGGCGTCCCCGTCCAGCACCGCTTCGACCAGCGCGGTGTGCTGCTGCTGGGAGTGCTCCAGGTTCCGTACGAGCAGCGGAATGCAGTCCAGCAGATCGTTCACGGTCGCCCGGACGGCCGCGTACTGAGCGGTCAGGCTCGGGGAGCCGGACAGTTCGGCGAGGGTGAGGTGGAGCAGCGTGTCCCGGCGGCGGTAGTCGTCGAGGGGCGCGTCGTGCGTCGCCGCGAGCGCCGTGCGCAGTCGCTCGGCGCCCTCGTCGGTGAGGCCGTGCGCCGCGCACAGCCCCGCGGCGCCGACCTCCAGTACCTCGCGGAAGCGGAGCGTGTCCTCGACGTCGACCGCCGCGATGCGCCGGCGCAGCTCCTCCTCGCCCGGGACCCGGCCGCGGTGCAGGACGAACGTTCCTCCGTAGCGGCCGCGCCGGCTCTCGACCAGCCCCTGCTCCTGCAGGACCTTGAGCACCTCGCGGAGCGTGACGCGGCTGATCCCCATCCGGTCCGCGAGCTCGCGTTCGGCCGGCAGCCGTTCGCCGCCGGGCACCAGCCCGAGCCGTACCACCTGGAGGATCTGCTCCAGGGCCTCCTCGAAGCCGTTGCCCGCGCGCACCGGCCGCAGGACGGACGTGAGCCGGTCCCCGGCCTCGCTCTTCGTCACTTGGATCCACCTCGCGATCGCATTCCGTGCGGTTTCCCCTTCCCAAGCAATGGTCTTCGGGAATACCTTATGGCTTCCCGGCTGACCTTAGGAGGCGCATCCCGTGGCAGACCGCACACCCCCACTCACCGTCGAGGAGCTGAGAGTCCTCGTTGCGAGCGGTGAGATCGACACCGTAGTCCTGGCCTTCCCCGACATGCAGGGCAGGCTCCAGGGCAAGCGGTTCGCCGCGCGCTTCTTCCTCGACGAGGTCCTGGAGCACGGCACCGAGGGCTGCAACTACCTCCTCGCCGTCGACACCGAGATGAATACGGTGGACGGCTACGAGATGTCGTCCTGGGAGCAGGGATACGGCGACTTCGCCATGCACCCCGACCTGGCCACCCTGCGCCGCGTCCCCTGGAACGAGGGCACGGCGATGCTGATCGCCGATCTCGCCTGGAACGACGGCACACCCGTCGTCGCCGCTCCCCGCCAGATCCTGCGCCGCCAGCTGGAGCGCCTCGCCGAACTCGGGTACACCGCGCAGGTCGGCACCGAGCTCGAGTTCATCGTCTTCAAGGACTCGTACGAGCAGGCCTGGGACGCCAACTACCGCGGGCTGACCCCCGCCAACCAGTACAACATCGACTATTCCGTCCTCGGGACGGGCCGGATCGAGCCGCTGCTGCGGCGTATCCGAAACGAGATGGGCGCGGCCGGACTGACCGTCGAGTCCGCCAAGGGCGAGTGCAACCCCGGCCAGCACGAGATCGCCTTCCGCTACGACGAGGCCCTGGTCACGTGCGACCAGCACGCCGTCTACAAGACGGGCGCCAAGGAGATCGCCGCCCAGGAGGGCGTCTCGCTCACGTTCATGGCGAAGTACAACGAGCGCGAGGGCAACTCCTGTCACATCCATCTGTCCTTGCAGGACGCCGACGGACGCAATGTGATGGCAGGGGAGGGGAGCGGCCAGGAGCACGGCATGTCACAGGTCATGCGGCACTTCCTCGCCGGGCAGCTCGCCGCGCTGCGGGACTTCTCGCTCCTGTACGCCCCGAACATCAACTCGTACAAGCGCTTCCAGCCGGGCTCGTTCGCCCCCACCGCCGTCGCCTGGGGCCACGACAACCGCACCTGCGCGCTGCGCGTCGTCGGCCACGGACGCTCGATGCGCTTCGAGAACCGGCTCCCCGGCGGGGACGTCAACCCGCATCTCGCCGTCGCCGGACTGGTCGCCGCCGGGCTGTACGGCATCGAGCAGCAGCTCGAGCTCCCAGAGGTCTGCGCCGGCAACGCCTACTCCGCCGACTACGCGCACGTCCCCACGACCCTCAGGGAGGCCGCCGAGCTCTGGGAGAACAGCCCCATCGCCAAGGCCGCCTTCGGCGACGAGGTCGTCGCCCACTACCGCAACATGGCGCGGGTCGAACTGGAAGCCTTCGACGCCGCGGTGACCGACTGGGAGCTCCGCCGCTCCTTCGAACGCATGTGAGGCACCACTTGTCGCAAACGTACGCACTCGATGTGCTGAACCCGGCCACCGAGGAAGTCATCGCCACGGTCCCCGGCGCCGTCGAGCGGGACGTCGACGCCGCCGTCGTCCGGGCCGCACACGCCCAGCGCGCCTGGGCGGCCGCGGCCCCCGCCGACCGCGCCCGGCTGCTGCGCCGTTTCGCGGGTGTCGTCGACGACCACATCGAGGAACTGGCGCGGATCGAGGTCCGCGAGGCCGGCCACACCATCGGCAACGCCCGCTGGGAAGCCGGGAACGTCCGTGACCTGCTCGACTATGCGGCCGGGGGAGTGGAGCGGCTCGGCGGACGCCAGATCCCGGTCCCCGGCGGACTCGACATCACGATCCTCGAGCCCCTCGGCGTCATCGGCGTCATCGCGCCCTGGAACTTCCCCATGCCGATCGCCGCCTGGGGCACCGCCCCCGCACTCGCGGCCGGGAACGCGGTCGTCCTCAAGCCCGCCGAGACCACACCGCTCACCGCGCTGCGGCTCGCCGAACTCGCCCTGGAGGCGGGACTGCCGGAGGGGCTGTTCCAGGTGCTGCCCGGCCGCGGCGACATCGCGGGCGACGCACTCGTACGCCATGACGGCGTAGCCAAGATCGTGTTCACGGGATCGACCCGGATCGGCAAGCAGATCATGTCGCTGTGCGCCGACCGCGTGAAGCGCGTGACCCTCGAACTCGGCGGCAAGAGCCCCAACATCGTCTTCGCCGACGCCGACATCGAAGCCGCGGCCGCCGCCGCCCCCATGTCGTTCCTCGACAACAGCGGCCAGGACTGCTGCGCCCGCACCCGCATCCTCGTCCAGCGCTCCGTGTACGACGACTTCCTGGACCGGCTCGCCCCCGCCCTCAAGTCGGTCGTCGTCGGCGATCCGGCTGACGAGAAGACACAGATGGGGCCGCTCATCTCACGCGTGCAACTGGACCGCGTACGGTCGTATGTCACCGATGACCTTGCAACGGTCCGCGGCAGCGCTCCCGAGGGCCCGGGCTTCTGGTTCCCACCGACCCTCGTCACGGGCGTCGGCCCCGACGCCCCCATCGCCACCGAAGAGGTCTTCGGCCCCGTCGCCGTCGTCCTCCCCTTCGACGACGAGGACGACGCCGTACGCCTGGCCAATGCCACCGAGTACGGACTCTCCGGCTCCATCTGGACCCGTGACGTCGGCCGTGCCCTGCGCGTCTCCGGGGCCGTCGCCGCCGGCAACCTCTCGGTCAACTCCCACTCCAGCGTCCGCTACTGGACCCCCTTCGGCGGCTACAAGCAGTCCGGCCTCGGCCGTGAACTCGGCCCCGACGCCCTCACCGCCTTCACCGAAACCAAGAACGTCTTCCTCAGCACGGAGGCCTGAACCACATGACCACGCCTGCATCTCCGGGGAGCGCCCCCCGGACCCCCGAGGCTGCCGTCTGCCGCCGCCTGGTCGGCCGTACCGCCGTCATCACCGGTGCCGGCAGCGGCATCGGCCTGGCCACAGCGCGCCGGCTGGCCTCCGAGGGCGCCAACGTCGTCTGCGGCGACATCGACGAGACCGCCGGCAAGGCGGCGGCCGACGAGGTCGGCGGGACCTTCGTGAAGGTCGACGTCACCGATGCCGAACAGGTCGAAGCGCTGTTCAAGGCCGCCTTCGACACGTACGGCAGCGTGGACATCGCCTTCAACAACGCGGGGATCTCGCCGCCCGACGACGACTCGATCCTGGAGACCGGCCTCGACGCCTGGAAGCGGGTGCAGGAGGTCAACCTCACCTCCGTGTACCTGTGCTGCAAGGCCGCCATCCCCTACATGCGGCGGCAGGGCAGGGGCTCCATCATCAACACGGCGTCGTTCGTGGCGCGCATGGGCGCTGCGACCTCGCAGATCTCGTACACGGCCTCCAAGGGCGGCGTGCTCGCCATGTCCCGTGAGCTCGGTGTGCAGTTCGCCCGCGAGGGTATCCGGGTCAACGCCCTCTGCCCCGGACCGGTCAACACCCCGCTGCTGCAGGAGCTGTTCGCCAAGGACCCCGAGCGGGCCGCGCGGCGGCTCGTGCACATCCCGGTGGGACGCTTCGCGGACGCGGACGAGATCGCGGCGGCCGTGGCCTTCCTCGCCAGTGACGACTCGTCGTTCGTCAACGCGACGGACTTCCTCGTCGACGGCGGGATCTCGGGGGCGTACGTCACGCCTCTGTAGGGTGACCGCGTGAGCATGGCGACTCCGCCCGGCTGGTAACCGGATCCAGGCACCCCGGCCACCGAACGCTGGTGGGACGGCTCAGCCTGGACCGGGCACACCCGGCCCGTCGCCGCGCCGACGGCCTTGTCCGCCCCGACCATGAGCAGCTCGCGTCGAGATCCGCCGTGGTCGCCGGACGCACCGGGCACCTCGTCCGCCGGCGGGTGACGACCGGCGCGGGGCCCGGCGGCCAGGCCGTGTTTGAGAACTGGCGCCGTCCGCCCGTAGGGCGGGGCTCGCGGCGCTGGTGCGTGCAATCGCAAGGCGGAGGATCATCCTCGTACTGGACGTACTTGGATGACTCCGACAACGCAGCGAGTGTGCGTGCCAGACGTCGCGGGCCAGGCGGGAGTTCTCGAACACGGCCTACGTCCAGTCGCTGGTCTTCCCCTCCGCGGTCGGCTCCGAGGCGCTGATCATCGTGCGCCTCGCTTTCGACTCGACGCGGGCCCCGACGGGCCGCCGCTCATCGACATGGACCGCATCGTCGAGGGCATCCGCCCGATCGGCGATGTGAGCGGAGGCGTCGGGTCGACGGTCGGCCCGTAAAGGCACTCGTCAGGGGGTGCTCAGAGGTCAGAGGAACGTACGGCCCTCGCCCCGGTACGTCGGTACGGACGCCACCACCCGGTCGCCCTCGATCAGCCGCAGCTCGTCGAACCGCTCGCACAGCTCCCCGGCCTTCGCGTGCCGGAACCACACCTTGTCGCCGATGAGGAGATCGTCGGCCGGCGCGCCCAGCAGCGGGGTCTGCACCTCGCCCGGCCCCTCCTGCGGGTCGTACCGCAGCCCCTCCGGCAGATACGGCACCGGCAGCCGGTCCCGTCCAGCGGCCCCCGACGCCGGATAGCCGCCGCCGAGTACCGTCACCACGCCCACGCCGGGGCGGCGCACCACGGGCTGGGCGAACAGCGCCGCCGGCCGCCCGCTGAAGGACGTGTAGTTGTCGAACAGCCGCGGCACGTAGAGCCCCGAGCCCGCGGCGATCTCCGTGACCGCGTCCTCGCCCGCCGTGTGCTGCACGCTGCCCGTGCCGCCGCCGTTCACGAACTCCAGCTCGGGGGCCACGGCCCGGACCGCGCGCACGACGGCGGCGCGGCGCAGCGCCAGCTCGCGGCGGGCCGCCGACTGCATCAGCCGGATCGCCCGCGACCGCAACGGGCTCCCCGACACCGCGTCGCCGACGCCCGCGACATGCCCCTCGTACGCCATGAGGCCCACCAGCCGGAAGCCCGGTCGGCCGACGACGGCACGGGCCAGCTCGGCCAGCTGGGCCGGCTCGCGCAGCGGCGAACGGCGCGCCCCGATCCGTACCCGCCCGCCGAGGAGATGCAGCGCGGTGTCGAGTTCCAGACAGACCCGGATCTCCTCCGCGCCGCCGTCCCGCGCCCGGTCGATCAGCTCCAGCTGCGCCGGGTCGTCGACCATCACGGTGACGGCGGCGGCGAGCTTGGCGTCCCCGGCCAGCTCGGCGAACGCGGCCCGGTCCGCGGACGGATAGGCGAGGAGCACATCGTCGAAGCCGGCCCTGGCCAGCCAGAGCGACTCGTCCAGCGTGAACGACATGATCCCCGCGAAACCGTCCATGGCCAGCACTCGCTCCAGCAGCGCACGGCACCTGACGGACTTGCTCGCCACGCGGATCGGCTTCCCGCCCGCCCGGCGGACCAGGTCCGCCGCGTTCGCGTCGAACGCCTCGAGATCGACGATGGCGAGGGGCGCGTCGAGATGGGCGGTGGCCCGGTCGTACCGGGTCCGGTCTGCGGCACGGGGAGTCATGGCCCGAGCCTGCCAGACCGGATTACCGGAGGGTAGGGGGACGTTCCGGTCAGATGCCCCGGGCCTGCGGTCCCGTTGCCGCGAGGCCCGTATCTGCCCGTAGAGTGAGCACACGCGGTGACGAACGGGCGTGCCCCGAAAGGCGATCCGGCGGCGCTACGAGACGAGGGAAACGGGGGGCGGATGAGCACCGAAGCACCACGCTCGTCGCGCATCACCGACGCCCTCCTCCCTCCGGTGCCTCCGGCCGAGCCCCCCGTGCCCTCGCCGTCCCCTGCCGAGACCACCACCCGCCTCCGCCCGATCACCGACTCGACGCCTCCGCCGCGTGCTGCTGCCGACGCGGCACCCGGTGCCGTGCCCCCGCGCCCCTCCGGGCCGCCGCCCGGGAGCCGGCCGGGCGCCTCCGTCCCCTCACAAGGTGACGGCTCGTCGGTGCCGGGCGGGCAGGGAGGTGCCGGGCCGCGTCCGTACGCCGAGCAGGCGCGCCCGGCCGGTCCTGCGCGTCCGGCGGGTCCTGCGCGTCCGGCGGATCCGGCGGGTCAGGCCGCCTCGGCACCGGTACCGGGGATCGGCGCGGCCGTTCCTCCGCAGCCCTCGAGGCCGCCGTGGACGCCCCCGGTCTTCCCGTACTCGAGCGCCCTCCCCGAGACACCGACGGAGATCACGACCCGACTACGGCCCATACGGACCCGGCACCCCGCGCGGACCGCCGGCGCGCTCGCCTGCCTGGTCCTCGGGCTCGGGCTGGTCGGGGGCGCCGTCACCGGGAGCTGGCTCGTCGGGGACTCGTCCGCGTCGCCCACCACCCGGGGCGGCTACACCGAGGCACGCACGCTCTGGCACAGCGCCCCCGTCGACAGCCTCTTCCCGCGCACCCTCAAAGGCACCGGCGCGGGGCCCGGAGGCGCCGACCGGACGTGGACGAGGATCGCCGTCGCACCCGACGGGCCTTGCACGGGGGCTCTCGACCCGCTGCTGGTGAAGGTGGTGCAGCCGGTCGGCTGCCTGCGCGTCCTGCGGGCGACGTACACCGACGCCACCGCCAGCAGTGTCACCACCGTCGGCATGATTTTCACCGAGGCGGACCAGGCCGCGATGGCCGCCCTGCGCACCCGCTTCTCCGCCGAGGGCCTCGACGAACGCACGGACCTCATGCCCCGGACGTACGCCGCCCCCGGGACCGTCGCCGCGCGCTTCGGCGACAAGCAGCGGGCAAGTTGGACGTTCGGCGTCCTGCGCGACGCGCCGGTGATCGTGTACGCCGTCTCGGGCTTCGCCGACGGCCGCACCGTCGCCGACCCCCAGCCCGCCGGCGAGGCGATGGTCGGCGGCGCCACCTCCGCACCCGCCCAGGCGGGCCTCGGCCACGAGGCCAAGGGCATCGCGGACCGCATCGAGCGCGCCCTCCGCAAGACCGCAGCCCCGGCCACGGAGCGCCCCGAATGACCGCGAAGCCCGTCCGTCCCGCGAAGCCCGCACGCCGCCGCCTCACCGGGGCCCTCGCCGCCGCCCTCGCCTTCGTCCTGGTGTCCGCCGCCCCCGCCCAGGCCGACGGCATCCGCGCCCGCCAGTGGGCCCTGGACGACATGCACACCGACGAGGCGTGGCAGACCACCAAGGGCAAGGGGATCACCGTCGCCGTCCTCGACACCGGTGTCGACGACAGCCACCCCGACCTCGCGGGCCAGGTGCTCCCGACCAAGGACCTCGTCGGCTTCGGGGCCGGGCGCGGTGACCGCGCCTGGGCCCGGCACGGGACCGCCATGGCCGGCATCATCGCCGGGCACGGTCACGGGCCCGGCGGCGAGGACGGGGTCCTCGGCATCGCCCCCGAGGCGAAGATCCAGCCGGTCCGCGTGATCCTCGAAGGCAGTGACCCCGCCCGCAAGAGGGCCCGCAGCACCCGCGGCTCCGCCCTCGCCGACGGCATCCGCTGGGCCGCCGACCACGGCGCCGACGTCATCAACCTCTCCCTCGGCGACGACAGCGAGTCCGCGCACCCGGAGAAGAGCGAGGACGCCGCCGTCCAGTACGCCCTCGCCAAGGGCGCCGTGGTGGTCGCGTCGGCCGGCAACGGCGGCGAGAAGGGCGACCACATCTCCTACCCCGCCGCCTACCCCGGTGTTATCGCCGTCGCCGCCGTCGACCGCTTCGGCACCCATGCCTCCTTCTCGACCCGCCGCTGGTACGCCACCGTCAGCGCCCCCGGTGTCGATGTCGTCATCGCCGACCCCGACCGGCGCTACTACGAGGGCTGGGGTACCAGCGCCGCATCGGCGTTCGTCTCCGGAGCCGTCGCGCTCGTACGGTCCGCCCACCCCGGTCTGACCCCCGCCCAGATCAAGAAACTCCTCGCCGACACCGCGCGGAGCAGCCCCAAGAGCGGCCGCGACGACGCCAAGGGGTACGGAATCGTCGACCCGGCCGCCGCGCTCGAGGCGGCCGGCAAGCTGACCCCGGCCGATGCGAAGGCCGCGGCCACGTCCGGTTACCGCAAGCGCTACTTCGGCAGCGGCCCGGCCGCCCCGTCCGCGGCGGACGAGCCGGGCGGCTGGCTCGTCCCCGCCACCGGAGGCACGGGCGCCCTGCTGCTCGCCGGCGCCGTCGTCCTGTGGCGCGGCGGCCGCCGCCGCACCTGAAGTGCGGCGACCGGGACACGGGCACCCACCGGGGGGAGGTTAGGCTCCTCGCGTGGCGCTCAAGAACATTCCCGACCCCGGTTTCTCCGACGACGACGGCACCGCCGACCCCGCCCTGACGGCGGCGCTCGCGGCCTGGGCCGAGGACAGGAGCGCCGAGCGGCCCGTGCTCGAAGCACTCAAGGGCGCCCGGCTGCTCGTCCCGGTCGTCGCCGTGCTCGGTGAGGTCGAGGAGGACGAGAACGGTCTGCGCCGCGAGAAGACGAGCGACATGGCCGTGCCGACGCTGACGGCGGGCGGCCGCCGGGCCCTGCCCGCGTTCACGTCGACCGCGTCGCTGGCCCGCTGGGACCCGGCGGCCCGGCCCGTCGCCGTACCTCTGCACCAGGCGCTGCAGGCCGCCGCGCACGAGAAGGCGGACACGCTCGTCCTGGACCTCGCGGGCCCGGTGCCGTACCAGCTCACCGGCCCCGCCCTGCTCGCCCTCGCCGAGGGACGCACGAGCACGGACCCGCTGGCCGACCCTTCGGTGACGGCGGCGGTACGGGCGGCGGTCGCCGCCGAGCCCGCGGTCCTCCGCGCGCACCTCGGCCCCGGCAGCGCCGACGGCACCCTCGCGCTCGTCCTGGCACCGGACGCGGTCCCGGCCGATGCGGCCCGCCGTGTCGCCCGCACGCTGGCGGCCGACGAGACGCTGCGGGCCCGGCTGGTGCGGGGACTCGACCTGGCGCTGCTGCCGGCGGAGGCATCGCCTCCGGGGGAGCCCCTCTACGTACGGCCCTGAGGGGCACCGCATATCGTGTGGCGCATGAGTGACGCGACCCCCAGCAATGCGACCCCCGGCAACGAGACCCCGGGCGAGGAGTCTCCCGACTTCGACGCCATGACCCGCGACATCGCGGAGGTCCCCGCGGTCGAGGTCATCGTCACGGTCGCGGTGAACCTGATGAGCGCAGCAGCGGTGAAGCTCGGCCTGACCGAGGACGGCGAGAAGCACAAGGACCTGGACGAGGCCCGCAAGCTCGTCCACGCGTTGGCCGGACTGCTCGACGCCGGTGCGACGGAGATCAGCTCCTTCCACGCGGCGCCGCTGCGCGACGGCCTGAAGTCGCTCCAGCTGGCCTTCCGCGAGGCGTCGGTCGTGCCCGACGAGCCGGGCCAGGGCCCGGGCGAGAAGTACACGGGGCCGGTCTTCGGCTGAGCCCGTGACGCGCGGGCGGCGACCTGCCGCCCGCCGGTTAGCCCCTTCCGCCCGGAGCTGCTAACCTTGTGTAACGACCGGTCGGACGCGCCTGTGTCCGACCCACAAGTGGAGGCTCCGATCTCCCACCTGGCCACCCTCAGGGGCGGCGGGTCACCGGTCAGACGGCGACCATCGTTCCGTACGGACGATGGAGCCGTCCGATGTAGCGCCCCGCGGTTGACCGCGGCGGTGTTCCGGTAGTTCAAGGAGCCCCGCCTGTGTCCCGTCGGGGCATTTTTCATGAACCGGCGTGGTTGGTCTAACGAAACAGACGTTGCGCGGCCGTCCGCCAGACTGCCGCGTGGTGCTACCGAGGAGGATCCATCAGCGCCGAGCCCCGCATCAACGACCGGATTCGCGTTCCCGAGGTGCGACTTGTCGGTCCCAGCGGCGAGCAGGTCGGGATTGTTCCGCTTGCCAAGGCCCTGGAGCTTGCCCAGGAGTACGACCTCGACCTGGTCGAGGTAGCGGCGAACGCCCGTCCGCCTGTCTGCAAGCTCATGGACTACGGCAAGTTCAAGTACGAGTCGGCCATGAAGGCCCGTGAGGCGCGCAAGAACCAGGCGCACACGGTCATCAAGGAGATGAAGCTCCGGCCGAAGATCGATCCGCACGACTATGACACCAAGAAGGGTCACGTCGTCCGGTTCCTCAAGCAGGGCGACAAGGTCAAGATCACGATCATGTTCCGTGGTCGCGAGCAGTCCCGGCCGGAGCTCGGCTACCGGCTGCTGCAGCGGCTCGCGGAGGACGTCCAGGACCTCGGCTTCGTGGAGTCGAACCCGAAGCAGGACGGCCGCAACATGATCATGGTTCTCGGTCCGCACAAGAAGAAGACCGAGGCGATGGCCGAGGCCCGCGAGGCCCAGGCCGCCCGCAAGGCGGAGCGCCAGGGTCAGTCCGCCCCGGCGGCGGACTCCGCCGAGGAGCCTGCCGAGGCCTGATTCCAGGACAACCGTCCCGGACATCAACCGATACATCTGACGCTTTCGCCTGCCGGTTTACGGACCGGCGACGGAAGCGCACTGACGAGGAGAGAACGGCGCTATGCCGAAGAACAAGACGCACAGCGGTGCCAAGAAGCGCTTCAAGATCACCGGCTCCGGCAAGGTGCTCCGTGAGCGCGCCGGCAAGCGCCACCTGCTCGAGCGCAAGTCGTCCAAGCTGACGCGTCGCCTCACCGGCAACGCCGAGATGGCCCCGGGTGACGCCGCCAAGATCAAGAAGATGCTGGGCATCTGACTGATTCCCTGCCCTCGGTGACGGGGGCTTCCGGGCAAAGACCGGGACCAATTCGTTTCCGGGTCGTGTGAGTCCAACCACGGCCCCGCTACAAGGAGTTAACAAGTGGCACGCGTCAAGCGGGCAGTCAACGCCCACAAGAAGCGCCGGGCGATCCTCGAGCAGGCCAGCGGTTACCGCGGTCAGCGTTCCCGCCTGTACCGCAAGGCGAAGGAGCAGGTCACCCACTCCCTCGTCTACAACTACAACGACCGCAAGAAGCGCAAGGGCGACTTCCGTCAGCTGTGGATCCAGCGCATCAACGCCGCTGCCCGCGCGAACGGCATCACCTACAACCGCTTCATCCAGGGTCTGAAGGCCGCCAACGTCGAGGTGGACCGCAAGATCCTCGCCGAGCTCGCGGTCAACGACGCCGGTGCGTTCGCCGCGCTCGTCGAGGTCGCCCAGAAGGCGCTCCCGGCGGACGTCAACGCCCCGAAGGCCGCGTCGGCGGCCTGACGGCCGCCCCTCGCGTCCCTCCGGACTGCCCCGGACCCGCAGGCCCCTGGCCTGCGGGTCCGCGTGCGTCGGGCCCGGCGTTTCCCGCCGCACTCTGCGGTGCCGGCCACGCATTTCAGCCCGTCCGGCGTTCAAGGACGGACACCCCGCCGCACCCCGCGGCACCGGCCACGCATCCCAGCCCGTCTGGGGGTCCCCCACGCAGCAGGGCGTAGGGGGAGCTCGAGGACGGACACACCGGGACCCACCCGGTACCGGGCACCCCAGCAGCCCGCCCGCAGGGCGCACCGGGCCCCGGGCCCCGGGCCCAGGGCCCGGTCACGAAGGAGCACCCCCATGCGCACCCCCGAGCTGATCTCCCCCCGGTCCCCGCGCGTCGTCGCCGCGCGACGCCTGGCCCGGCGGAACTTCCGGTCCAAGGACCGGCGGTTCATCGCCGAGGGGCCGCAGGCCGTGCGGGAGGCCGTGGCGCACCGGGGCGGTGACGGTGAGGCGACACTGACCGAGCTGTTCACCACCGTCGAGGCGGCGGAGCGCTACGCGGACATCGTCGACGCCGCCCGCGCCGCCGGCGCCCGGATCCACTACGCCGCCGACACGGTGCTGGCCGAGGTCTCGCAGACCGTCACGCCTCAGGGGCTCGTCGGCGTCTGCCGCTTCCTCGACTCGCCGTTCGAGGAGATCCTCGCCGCCGAGCCCAGGCTCGTCGCCGTCCTCGCACACGTACGCGACCCCGGGAACGCCGGTACGGTCCTGCGCTGCGCGGACGCCGCGGGTGCGGACGCCGTCGTGCTCACCGACGCGTCCGTGGACCTGTACAACCCCAAGTCGGTGCGGGCGTCGGTCGGTTCGCTGTTCCATCTGCCCGTCGCCGTCGGCGTACCCGTCGAGCAGGCCGTCAGCGGGCTGCGGGCCGCCGGTGTGCGGATCCTCGCCGCCGACGGGGCCGGGGACGACGACCTGGACGACGAGCTCGACGCCGGGACCATGGGCGGGCCGACCGCGTGGATCTTCGGCAACGAGGCCTGGGGCCTGCCCGAGGAGACCCGCGCGCTCGCGGACGCCGTGGTGCGCGTACCCATCCACGGCAAGGCCGAGAGCCTCAATCTCGCGACCGCCGCCGCGGTGTGCCTGTACGCCTCCGCCCGCGCGCAGCGCACCCAAGGCGGCTGCCGGGCACGGTGACCGAGGGGACCCCGGGACCCGCAGGGTGTCGCTCCGTCACCGGCGACTAGTAAAGTGACGAACTCGGGGGCCCACTGCACCGGTTCGAGAGGTGGGGTACGGGGATGGCTGTCGGCACGAGCGGGCCGTCGGAGGCGCACCTCGCCTTCGCGTGTTCCTCCACGGGCGCCGCGGGCCCGGACATCGACCCCGACGACCTCCCCGACGGATTCGTCGTCGCCGACGAGACCGGCCGGGTGATCTGCTTCAACGCCGCGGCCGTACGGATCACCGCGACCCCCCGGGCCGAGGCGCTCGGCCGCCCGCTCGAGCAGGCCCTGCCCCTGGAGGACCTCAAGGGACGCCGCTGGTGGACCCTGACCGATCCGTACGGTGGCCTCGCCACCCGCGTCGGCCAGCCCGAGCGCAATCTCCTGCTCCCCGGCGGCCGCGAGGTCCTCGTCTGCGCGCGGTACGTGCGCGAGGCCCCCACCGGGCCGGTGCGCCGCGTCGTGGTCAGCCTGCGCGGCACCGAGGCCCGGCGCCGCACCGAGCGCAGCCACGCCGAACTGATCGCCACCGTCGCCCACGAGCTGCGCTCCCCGCTGACCTCCGTCAAGGGCTTCACGGCCACCCTGCTCGCCAAGTGGGAGCGCTTCACCGACGACCAGAAGCGGCTCATGCTGGAGACCGTCGACGCCGATGCCAACCGTGTCACCCGGCTCATCGCCGAGCTCCTCGACATCTCCCGCATCGACTCCGGACGCCTCGAGGTGCGCCGCCAGCCCGTCGACATCGCCGCCGCCGTCGGCCGCCACATCCAGGCCCACACCGCGGCCGGCCAGTCACCGGACCGCTTCTTCGTCCGCATCCAGCGCAAGCTGCCCGACCTCTGGGCGGATCCCGACAAGATCGACCAGGTCCTCGGCAACCTGCTGGAAAATGCGGTGCGCCACGGCGAGGGAACCGTCACCATCGAGGTGGCACCCGCGCCCGCCGCCCCCGGCGGGACCGGCAAGAACGCTGTGAAGGGAACGGCCGTCACCGTGAGCGACGAAGGCCCCGGCATTCCCGAGGAGTCGATGGGCCGTGTCTTCACCCGCTTCTGGCGGGGGAGCAAGCGTGGCGGCACCGGACTCGGTCTCTACATCGTCAAGGGAATCGTCGAGGCGCACGGCGGCACGATCACCGTCGGCCGCGGACCCGGCGGCGGCGCCGAGTTCCGATTTATTCTGCCCGTCGGCGCCCCGGCGTACCTCAGCTGACACACGCTGAGTCTCGCCCTTCGGCCCACGGGCTCTTACGCACACCTCACCCCGTTAGACTCGACCTTTGGCACGTTTGCGTCCTCGGTCGTCGAGCGGGGGCCCCAGCCACCCCATCGGAAGTACGGGAAGAAATGTCGGCACCCAATAAGTCGTACGACCCAGTCGAGGTCGAGGCACTGAAACCGGAAGAGATCGAGCGCATGCGGGACGAGGCGCTCGCCGCCTTCGCCGCCGCCGGCGACCTCGACGCGCTGCACGAGGCGAAGATCGCGCACACCGGCCCCACGTCGCCGCTCGCGCTCGCCAACCGGGAGATCGGCGCCCTGCCGCCGCACGCGAAGGCCGACGCCGGCAAGCGCGTGGGCCAGGCACGCGGTGCCGTGAACAAGGCCCTGGCCGCCCGCCAGGCCGAGCTGGAGGCGGAGCGCGACGCACGCGTGCTGGTCGAGGAGGCGGTGGACGTCACGCTGCCCTACGACCGCACTCCGGCCGGCGCCCGGCATCCGCTGACGACGCTCTCGGAACGCATCGAGGACATCTTCGTGGCCATGGGCTACGAGGTCGCCGAAGGCCCCGAGGTCGAGTCCGAGTGGCTGAACTTCGACGCGCTGAACATTGCCGCGGACCACCCCGCCCGCGGCGAGCACGACACCTTCTTCGTGCAGGCCCCGGACGGCGGCGCCGGCTCCGGCGTCGTGCTGCGCACGCACACCTCGCCCGTGCAGGTCCGCTCGATGCTGGACCGCGAGCCGCCGCTGTACGTGATCTGCCCCGGCCGCGTGTACCGCACCGACGATCTGGACGCCACCCACACGCCGGTCTTCCACCAGGTCGAGCTGCTCGCCGTCGACGAGGGTCTCACCATGGCCGACCTCAAGGGCACGCTGGACCACATGGTCCGGGCGCTCTTCGGCGGCGAGGGCATGAAGACCCGGCTGCGGCCGAACTTCTTCCCGTTCACCGAGCCGTCCGCCGAGATGGACATGGTCTGCTACGTGTGCCGCGGTGAGTCCGTCGGCAACCCGGACCGGCCGTGCCGCACCTGCTCGAGCGAGGGCTGGATCGAGCTCGGCGGCTGCGGGATGGTCAACCCGAAGGTGCTCGTCGCCTGCGGCGTCGACCCCGAGAAGTACAGCGGATTCGCCTTCGGGTTCGGTATCGAGCGGATGCTGATGTTCCGCCACAACGTCGAGGACATGCGAGACATGGTCGAGGGTGACGTCCGGTTCACCCGGCCGTTCGGGATGGAGATCTGATGCGGGTCCCGCTTTCATGGCTGCGGGAGTACGTCGACCTGCCGGCGACGGAGACCGGCCGTGACGTACAGACCAAGCTCATCGCGGCCGGCCTGGAGGTCGAGACCGTCGAGCAGCTCGGCGGCGGGCTCAAGGGCCCCCTGGTCGTGGGCCAGGTGCTCACCATCGAGGAGCTGACCGAGTTCAAGAAGCCGATCCGCTACTGCACCGTCGACGTCGGCCAGGCCAACGGCACGGGCGAGCCGCAGGAGATCATCTGCGGCGCCCGGAACTTCGCCGTCGGCGACAAGGTCGTCGTGGCCCTGCCCGGTGCGGTCCTGCCCGGCGACTTCCAGATCGCCGAGCGCAAGACGTACGGCCGGATGTCCCGCGGCATGATCTGCTCCGGCGACGAGCTCGGCATGGGAGACGACGGCTCGCACGGCATCATCGTGCTGCCGCCGGAGTACGAGGTGGGCATCGACGGCACCGAGCTGCTGGAGCTGTTCGACGACGTCCTCGACATCGCCGTCACGCCCGACCGCGGCTACTGCCTGTCGATGCGCGGTGTCGCCCGCGAGACCGCCATCGCGTACGGGCTGCCGCTGCGCGACCCGGCGCTGCTCGACGTCCCGGGCCCGAACTCCTTCGGCCACCCGGTGAAGATCGCCGACCCGATCGGCTGCGACCGCTTCGTCGCCCGTACGGTCGTCGGTCTCGACCCCGAGGCACACTCGCCGATCTGGCTGCGGCGTCGTCTGCAGAAGGCCGGCATGCGGCCGGTCTCGCTCGCCGTGGACGTCACCAACTACGTGATGCTGGAGCTCGGCCAGCCCCTGCACGCCTACGACCGGTCCCTCGTCGACGGACCGATCGGGGTGCGCCGCGCCGAGCCCGGCGAGAAGTTCACCACCCTCGACGGGGCCAAGCGCGTCCTGGACGCCGAGGACCTCGTCATCACCGACAACCGCGGGCCGATCGGTCTCGCGGGCGTGATGGGCGGCGCGAACACCGAGATCGCCGACTCGGTCCGCGACCCCGAGACCGGCGAGGTCAAGGGCACCACCGAGGTCGTCATCGAGGCCGCCCACTTCGACGCCGTCTCGATCGCCCGCACCGCGCGCCGCCACAAGCTGTCCTCCGAGGCGTCCAAGCGCTTCGAGCGCGGCGTCGACCCGCAGGCCGCCGCCGCTGCCGCGCAGCGCACGGTCGACCTGCTGGTGCTGCTCGCGGGCGGCACGGCCGAGGCCGGTGTCACCGAGATCGTCGCGCCCTCCGCGCCGCGCACGGTCACGATGCGCGCCGACCACCCCGACCGCGTCGCGGGTGTCGAATACGGCCGCGAGACCGTCGTACGCCGCCTCCAGGAAGTCGGCTGCGACGTGTACGGCCAGGACGAGCTCGTCGTCACCGTCCCGTCGTGGCGGCCCGACCTGGGCGCGCCGAACGACCTCGCCGAGGAGGTCATCCGGCTCGAGGGATACGAGAACCTCCCCTCGACGCTGCCCACGCCGCCGTCCGGCCGCGGGCTCACCGCGCGGCAGCGGCTGCACCGCCGGGTCGGCCGGGCGCTGGCCGGATCCGGCCATGTCGAGGCGCTGAACTACCCGTTCGTCGGCGAGGCCGTGTTCGACCAGCTCGGTCTGGAGGCCGGTGACCCGCGGCGCACCGTGGTCAAGCTGGTCAACCCGATCTCCGACGAGGAACCGGCGCTGCGCACCACGCTGCTGCCCGGGCTGCTCGCCGCGCTGCGGCGCAACGTCGGTCGCGGCTCGCACGACCTGGCTCTCTTCGAGACCGGTCTGGTCTTCCGGCCGACCGGCGAGGAGAGCGTCCTCCCGGCATTGCTGCCCGTCGACCGCCGCCCCACGGACGAGGAGGTCGCCGCGCTGAACGCGGCGCTGCCGCGCCAGCCGCGCCGCGCCGCGACCGTCCTGGCGGGCTCCCGCGAGCAGGCAGGCTGGTGGGGCGCAGGCCGTCCGGCCGACTGGGCCGACGCGGTCGAGTCCGCCCGTACGGTCGCCCGCGAGGCCGGTGTCGAGCTCACCGTGCGTGCCGATCAGCACGCGCCGTGGCACCCGGGCCGGTGCGCCGCGCTGTACGCCACCGTGAACGGCGAGGAGATCCTCGTCGGCCACGCGGGCGAACTGCACCCGCGCGTCATCAACGCGCTCGGACTGCCGGAGCGCACCTGCGCGATGGAAGTCGAGCTGGACCTGCTGGAGCAGGCGGGCCAGGGCACCCTCCGGGCCCCGCGGATCTCCACCTTCCCCGTGGCCACGCAGGACGTCGCGCTGGTCGTCTCCTCCGACGTCCCGGCCGAAGAGGTCGAGCGGGTCCTGCGCGAGGGCGCGGGCGAGCTGCTGGAGTCCATCCGGCTGTTCGACGTCTTCACCGGCGAGCAGATCGGCGAGGGCAAGAAGTCGCTGGCCTACGCGCTGCGGTTCCGCGCCGCGGACCGCACGCTGACGGTCGAGGAGGCTTCCGCCGCCCGCGACGCCGCGATCGCGCTCGCCGCGGAGCGCGTGGGCGCGGTGCTGCGCGGCGCCTGACGGCTGCGCAGGCCCGACGCCTGACGTCTGGCGCCCGACGCCTGACGCCTGGCGCTTGAGCCGAGGGGCGTACCCGGACGTGTTCCGGGTACGCCCCTCACTCATTCGGGTGAGAACCCTGGGTGACGTTCCCAACCCCCATCGACGATCGACAGAATCGTCCCGGCCGTAGGGGCGGGCCTGCGCGCCGGACGGGCCTACGAGGGGGGCCAGCGGCAGATGCGAATCAGGTCACGGTGTCCCTTCCCTGCATGGCTCCACCGGCGTACGAGGCGGTGGCTGCCGTTGCACGGGGCGGGGCGGCGACTGGCCGCGGTGGCGCGGGCGGTCCGGCGACGCGGGGTGACCGGTCCGGCCCCGGTCAGGAGGGTGTTGCCGTTCGTGCTGCCAGGGGCGTGGGGGGCCGCGGCCGTGGCATGGCGGCTGTGGTGTCCGTTGGCGGGGCAGGACGGGCTCGGGGCGCGGATCGGCACCAGCGTCGTGTTCCTGACCGTCGGGGCGGGCTGCTGTACGGGGTGCGGCGGGGGCCCGCACGGGAGCTCAAACGGGTGCGGAAGATCGCGCATGCGGCGCAGCAGGTGCTCCTGCGGCCGCTGCCGCCGCGGCTCGACGGCCTCGCCGTCGCCGCCGGACAGCTGTCCGCGTACCGGGGCGCGGCCGTCGGCGGGGACCTGTACGAGGCCATGGCCACCCCGCACGGGGTGCGGGTCGTCATCGGGGACGTACGCGGGCACGGGCTCGCCGCCGTCGGGGCCGTCGCCGCGGTGCTCGGAAGCTTCCGGGAGGCGGCACACGACGAGGCGGAACTCCCCGGCGTGCTGCGGAGACTGGACCGGGCGCTGCAGCGCCATCTGCGGGAGCGGGGCGGGGACGATCAGCCCGAGGAGTTCGTGACCGTCCTGCTCCTGGAGATCCGCGCCGACGGTGACGTACACGCCGTGAACTGCGGCCACCCGTGGCCGTACCGCCTGCGCCACGGCGCCCGGCAGCTCGCCGCCGGATCCCCGCTGCCGCCGCTCGGACCCTTCCCGCTGCCGGACCGCATCCCCGTCCACCCGTGTGCCCGACTCCTGCCCGGCGAGGCGCTGTTCCTGCACACGGACGGCGCGGAGGACGCGCGCGACGCCGCCGGACGGTTCTTCGGGCTGGAGGAAGTGCTCGCCGAGACCGCCGTCGGCCCGTCCGCCGCGCCCGCCGCGGTGATCCACCGCGTGCACTCGGCGCTGCTGCGGCACACGGGCGGACGGCTCACCGACGATGTGGCGCTCATGGTGCTCCGCAACGACCGCATGCGGGTCCCGGCGCAGTCCGCAGAACCAGGCCTGCGCCGTACCCGCCCGGAACCCTCCAATCGATAGAGAGCAAAGGGCTCTCGCGGCCGGCGCCGCCCGCCCTGCCGCGGAGTGTCGGGCAGATCGGCAGGACGGACGGCGCGGGTGCGGGCCGCCGCACTGTACGAGGGGGAGCCGGCGGCCCGGCCGCCTCCTGAGAGACAGCTCAGTCAACCGGCGCACAGCGCACGGCGGCAGAGCGCGCGCGGCATGGGTACATGCACTCGTTTCACACCCCGTGCGAACGGCGCTCCACTACGCTGGGCCGCACCGAGCCAACGGAGGGGCCCATGCAGCCCAACACCCTGCTCGACGCCCTGCTCGACGAGGCGGGCATCTCCCACGCGGGCCTGGCCGCCCACGTCAACCAGGCGGGCCGAGCGAGAGGCCTCGCCCTCCGGTACGAACACACGGCCGTGGCCCGCTGGTTGAAGGGCCAGCGGCCCCGTGGCCAGGTACCCGATCTGATCTGCGAGGTGCTCGCCTCCCGGCTGCACCGCGCGGTCACGCTCGACGACATCGGTCTCGGCGTCCCCGGGGAGGCCGCGACCCCGCACGGCTCGTCACTCTCCGGGTTCGTCGAGCGCGCCACCGCCCTGTGGCGCTGCGACGAGCAGCAACGCCCGCACATCATCGGCGCGGTGGCGGTCACGGGCACGCCGGCGGTGATGCCCGTCTGGGAGTGGGAGAACCCCCCGGAGGACGCGGACGTCTCCCGCAACGGCCAGACCCGGGTCAGCATGGCCGACATCAAGATGCTGCGCGCCGCTCGCGCGCACTACGAGCTGATGTACCGGAAGGCCGGCGGCATCGCCACCCGCTCGCGGATCGTCGGCTTCCTCAACGCCGAGACCGCCCCGCTGCTCCGCGGCGCCTACAGCGACGCCCTCGGCCGCCAACTGCATCGCGCCACGGGCGGACTGGTGGCCGTCGCGGGCATCTGCGCGTACGACTCCGACGCGCACGGACTCGCCCAGCGCTACTTCCACCAGGCGCTGCGCCTGGCGAAGGCGAGCGGCGACCGGGGCCTCGGCGCCTATGTCATCGCGCTGCTGGTCAACCAGTCACTGTTCATGGGGGAGTTCCGGCAGGCGGTCGCCTTCGCGGAGGCCGCGCTGCGGGCGGCCGGGCGCCAGATCACGCCCGCGCTGGCCGCCGATCTGTACGCGATGCAGGCGAAGGCGTACGCGCATCTCGGCGACGGCAGCAGCGCGCTCGGCCGCATCCGGCGCGCCGAGGCCGAGGCGGAGCGGATCCGCCCGGGACATGAGCCGGACGAGACGGGCTATGTGCAGCCGGGGCTCGTGAACGTCCAGGTCGCGGAGGCCCTGCTGAGCCTGGGCGATCTGACCGCGGCCCGCGAGCACGCCGCGGCGGCGGCGGCGACACCGGCGCACGACCGGGGCCGGGTCCACCGGCTGGCCATGCTCAGCCAGATCGAGGTCCTTCAGGGCGAGGCGGACCGGGCCGCGGGGACCGCGACGGAAATGGCGGAGCGGGCGCGGGGGATGGAGTCCCAGCGGCTGAGGGACCGGCTGCGGGAGGTCCGCCGGCACCTGGTCGACAGTGGATCCGCGACCGCCGCCGAGGCGGCAGAACTCATCGACGGGGCGCTGCGCGTGCCCCTGTGACGGAGCGGGTTGCTTGGTGAGCGTTCCCCTGTGAGCGCACTCCTGCTGCGATATTGCCATCTACTTGTCGGAAGGTGGCAGAGAAGTGCAGTGGACGAATTTAAGCGAACACACTGTGTATGAGAACCGCTGGTTCAGGGTCAACCTCGCGGACGTGGAACTGCCCGACGGCCGGCACCTGGACCACTTCCTCATCCGTCTGCGCCCGGTCGCGGTCGCGACCGCCGTCAACGAGGCGAACGAAGTCCTCATGCTCTGGCGGCACCGCTTCATCACCGACAGCTGGGGCTGGGAACTCGCCGCGGGTGTCGTCGAGGACGGCGAGGACATCGAGGCCGCGGCGGCGCGGGAGATGGAGGAGGAGACCGGATGGCGGCCGGGGCCGCTCCAGCATCTGCTCACCGTCGAGCCGTCCAACGGCCTCACCGACTCGCGGCACCATCTCTACTGGTCGGAGGCGGCGACGTACACCGGCCATCCCGAGGACGACTTCGAGTCCTCGCGCCGCGAGTGGATACCGCTGAAGCTGGTCCCCGACATGATCGCCCGAGGCGAGGTCCCGGCCGCCAACATGGCGGCCGGGCTGTTGATGCTGCACCATCTGCGCCTGGGCTGACCGTGCGGCCGGCCGGACTGTCGGCCTCGCTGCCGCCCAGGCCGCCGACCGCGTCGCTGCCCTTGCCGCCGCCCGTACGTGCGGCGGCTTCCGCTACGGTCCGAGCGCCTGCCAGACCGCTACCGCCAGCGCGCCCACCGCGGTGAGCGCGGCGACGGCGGGCAGCGGCCATTTCGCGTGCTCGAGCGCCACCACGCGCGTGGCCAGATCGATGAGGTCCCGGTCGATCTGGTCATGGCGCTGGGCGAGCAGGGCGAGATGCCCGTCGATCCGGGCGAGGCCGACGTCGAGAGAGCGGCGCAGCTCCGCGAACTCCTCGACGGCCGCTAAGTGATCGGGGTCGGTGGTCACCTGAGTGCTCCTCTTCGGAAAGTTGTCCCACGGGTCCCTCTGCTGAGCGGATCCGAGTCAACTCTCCCTGGTGGGAGCGGGGGAGCGTGTGCGCACGGCATATGCGGACACGCTCCTCACACCCCGTGTGAAACACCTGTACGAATCAGGAGTACGAGTAGAAGCCGGACCCCGTCTTACGGCCCAGCCGCCCCGCGTCCACCATGCGCTGCAGCAGCGGCGGGGCGGCGTACAGCGGCTCCTTGAACTCCGCGTACATCGAGTCGGCGACCGAGGCCACCGTGTCGAGGCCGATCAGGTCCGCCAGCTTGAGCGGGCCCATGGGGTGGGCGCAGCCGAGCTCCATGCCGTTGTCGATGTCCTCACGGCTCGCGATGCCCGACTCGAACATCCGGATCGCGGAGAGCAGATACGGGATGAGGAGCGCGTTCACGACGAAGCCAGAGCGGTCCTGCGCACGGATCGCGTGCTTGCCCAGCGCCTGCTGGACCACGCCCTCGGAGCGCTTGATGGTCTCCTCGGAGGTGGTCAGCGCGGGAATCAGCTCGACGAGCTTCTGCACCGGCGCCGGGTTGAAGAAGTGGATGCCGATGACCTGGTCGGGACGGGACGTCGCGACGGCCAGCTTCACCAGGGGAATGGAGGACGTGTTCGACGCGAGGATGGCATCCGGCCGGGTCACCACCTGGTCGAGCACCTGGAAGATCTCGGTCTTGACCTGCTCGTTCTCGACGACGGCCTCGATGACGAGGTCGCGGTCCGCGAACTCCCCGAGATCGGTCGTGAAGCTGAGCCGAGCCAGCGTCGCGTCGCGCTCCTCCTCGGTGATCTTGCCGCGCTCGGCGGCCTTCGAGAGGGAGTTGTACAGACGCGTACGGCCGATCTCAAGGGCCTCGCCGGTGGTCTCCGCGACCTTGACCTCGAGTCCGCTGCGCGCGCACACCTCGGCGATACCGGCGCCCATCTGGCCACAGCCCACCACTCCGACGCGGGATACGTCGGCCACAGTCTCGGTCACATCGTGCCTTTCGCTGATCTTGCGCGGTCTTCAGTGCGGCAGGTCCCCCGTTTGGTTCCGGTGCCCGCCTCGACCCCACGACGTTACTCCGAGGGTGCGTGTGCTCCGAGGGCCGGGGCGGCATGCTGTGTGGTGACAGTGAGTAAGGGATTGAGTACGGAGCAGTGGAGGGGTCGGTTCATGAGGCGGATCACCAGAAGAGGATTCATGTCAGCGGCCGGCTCCCTCGCCGCGCTGGCCGTGGCCGCGGACAGCTCGGCGGGCGCGGCCGCCGCCCCGGCCCGCCGCAGGAGCGGGCGGGAGTTCCGCGGCATGTGGCTGGCCTGCGTCGCCAACCGCGACTGGCCGTCCGAGAAGGGGCTGAGTGCGGCCGAGCAGCGCGCGGAGCTGCTGGACCACCTCGATTCGGCGGTGGCCCGCCGGCTCAACACCGTCGTCCTCCAGGTCCGGCCGACGGCCGACGCGCTGTGGCCGTCGCCGTTCGAGCCGTGGGCCGAGTGCCTGACCGGTGTCCAGGGGCGCAACCCCGGCTGGGATCCGCTCGGCACCGCCGTGCGCGAGGCCCATGCGCGCGGACTGGAGCTCCACGCCTGGTTCAACCCGTACCGGGTCGCCACGCACACGGACCGGACGCGGCTCTCCGCGAGGCATCCGGCCCGGCTGAACCCCGGCTGGGTGGTTCCGTACGGCGGAAAGCTCTACTACAACCCGGGACTCCCCGAGGTCAGGGCCTTCGTCCAGGACGCGATCCTCGACGCCGTCGCGCGGTACGACATCGATGCCGTGCACTGGGACGACTATTTCTATCCCTATCCGGTCGCCGGGCAGAAGTTCGACGACGACGCGGCGTACGAGGAGCACGGCGCGGGCTTTCGGAGCAAGGCGGCCTGGCGGCGCAACAACATCGACCTACTGGTGCGCGAGACGGCCGCACGGATCCCGTCGACCCGTTCGGGGGTGCGCTTCGGCATCAGCCCCTTCGGGGTCTGGCGGAACGCCGGGACCGACCCGCTCGGCTCCGACACGACGGCGGGCGTGGAGACGTACGACGATCTGTACGCCGACATCCGTAAGTGGGTGCGCAAGGGCTGGATCGACTACGTCGTCCCGCAGTTGTACTGGCACATCGGCATGGCCGCCGCTGACTACGCGACCCTGGTGCCCTGGTGGGACGAAGTGGTGCGGGGAACCGGTGTCGACCTCTACATCGGCGAGGCCCTGTACAAGGCGGGAGATCCGGCTCAGGCCGACGCCTGGCAGGACCGGGCCGAGCTGTCCCGGCATCTCACGCTCGCCGCCGACTACGCGGAGGTGCGCGGCCATTGCTTCTTCTCGGGGAAGGAAGTCATGGCGGACCGGATCGGGGCGATGGCCAAGGTCGTGGCCGATCACTATCCGACCCGGGTCCGGGCGCCGCGCTGAGCTCGAGTACCTGATCGGGAAGACCGGCCACGGATGCCGAGCTCTTGATCAGGCCTGCTCGCGGTGGCGTACGACGGTGTCGGGACCTGGTGACATCAGGCACTCGTGACCGTCGTCCTCGAAGCGGACGCGGTAGGGCGGAGTGCCGTGATCGCCCAGAACCTCTACGACTTCGGCGAACCGGTCGTGCTGGCCGACGACCCGGCCGTGCACGAGCAGCTTGTCTCCCACACTCGCTTCCATCGGGCGTGACCTCCTTGAAGGGGGTGGTCGGTATTCCTGAGTCTACGTCCGGGGGTGTGACCCTTGTCACCCGCAGACTGTCTCAGGGTCCTCAGGTGTTCGCGCGCTGGGTGACGGCGATGCAGACGAGGACGGCACCGGCTGCCAGCGGTGCGGCGGGGGAGAACTGCTCGGAGAGCAGCAGCACCGACCAGACGAGGGTCAGCAGGGGCTGGGCGAGCTGGAGCTGGCTGGCCTTGGCGATGCCGATCGAGGCCATGCCGCGGTACCAGACGTACAGCCCGAAGAACGTCGATCCGGCGGCCACCCACAGCAGGCCGGCGATGCCGTGGGCGGTCGGCCGGACGGGTTCGGCCATCAGAGCGACGACCGCTCCCGGCACGGCGAGCGGCAGGCACAGGATCAGCGCCCAGCCGATCACCTGCCAGCCGGGCATCAGCCGCGCCAGCCGACCGCCCTCCGTGTAGCCCGCGGCGCAGACCAGCAGGGCGCCGAACAGGTAGACGTCGCCGGTGGAGAGCGCGCCGCCGCTCTGCTGCAGCGTGAACGCGATCACGACGGCCGCGCCGGCGAGCGCGGCGGCCCAGAAGGTGCGGGAGGGCCGCCGCCCGGTGCGTACGGCGGCGAAGACGGCGGTCGTGAGCGGGAGGAGCCCGACGACGACGGCGGCGTGCGAGGTCGTCGAGCTCTGCAGGGCGAGGGTCGTCAGCAGCGGGAAGCCCACGACCACGCCGCCCGCGACGACGGCGAGGGAGCCCAGGAGCCGCCGGTCGGGGACCGGCACACGGAGGGCGAGGAGGAAGCCGCCCGCGATGACGGCGGCGAGAACGCTCCGTACGGCGACGAGGGACCAGGGGCCGAAGGACTCCATGGCCCAGACGGTGGAGGGGAAGGTGAGCGAGAAGGCGACGACACCGAGCGAGGCGAGCAGCGTGCCGCGACGTCCACCGGGCACCGTCGTGCCGGTCGCCGTCGCGCCGTTCGGGACCGAACCGCTGACCGCTATCGAGCTGATGGGAGTAGCGCTATCCTGTGCTGTCATGCAAGAGCGTAGCAGTGTGGCAGAGTTGGCGAACTCGCTGAAGCGGGAGCTGAACCGCTACTCGATCGGCGAGAAGCTGCCGTCGAGTCGTGTCATCGTCGAGCGCTACCGCGTGTCCCCGGTGACCGTCTCCCGCGCCCTCGCGCAGCTCGCCGCCGAGGGGCTGGTCGTCACCCGGCCGGGCGCGGGCGCCTTCCGGGCGCAGCCGCGTACGGGCACCCCCGAGCCCGGGGACACGTCCTGGCAGGAGGTCGCGCTCAGCGCGGACGCCGCGACGGAGGTGGTGCCGCGGGCGGTCGACGCGTCGGGTGTGCTGGTGACGCTGGCGGCCCCGCCGCCCGGAGTGATCGAGTTCAACGGAGGCTATCTGCACCCCTCCCTCCAGCCCGAGCAGGCGATGGCCGCCGCGCTCGCCAGGGCCGGGAGGCGTCCCGGAGCCTGGGGCAGGCCACCCAGCGACGGGCTGCCGGAGCTGCGCGAATGGTTCGCTCGCGGTGTCGGCCCCGGGGTCACGTCCGCCGAGGTGCTGGTCACCGCGGGCGGCCAGTCCGCCCTCACCACCGCGCTGCGCGCCCTCGCCCCGCCCGGCGCCCCCGTACTCGTGGAATCGCCCACCTATCCAGGAATGCTGGCCATCGCCCGCGCCGCCGGACTCCGCCCGGTGCCCGTGCCGGTCGACCCCGAGGGCGTGCGCCCCGAGCTTCTCGCCGCCGCCTTCCACGCGACCGGCGCCCGGGTCTTCGTCTCCCAGCCGCTCTTCCAGAACCCCACGGGTGCCGTGCTCGCGCCGGCACGTCGCGCCGAGGTCCTGCGGATCGCCCGCGCCGCCGGCGCGTTCGTCGTCGAGGACGACTTCGCCCGCCGCCTCGTCCACGACGATGCGGGCCCTCTCCCCGCCGCACTCGCCGCGGACGACCCCGACGGCGTCGTCGTCCACGTGTGCTCCCTCACGAAGGTCACGTCACCGAGCCTGCGCGTGGGCGCCCTCACCGCCCGCGGCCCGGTCCTCGAACGCCTGCGCGCCATCCACGTCGTCGACAACTTCTTCGTGCCCCGTCCCCTCCAGGAGGCCGCTCTCGAACTCGTCGGCTCCCCGGCCTGGAGCCGCCATCTCCGAGCCGTCGCCGCCGAGTTGAAGGCACGCCGCGACACCACGACCGCCGCCCTGCGCCTGCACCTCCCCGAACTCGCCCTCCCGCACATCCCCTCCGGCGGCTACCACCTCTGGCTACGCCTTCCCGACGGCACGGACGAGTCCGCCCTCGTCTCCACGGCCCTCCGCGCCGGCGTCGCCGTCGCACCCGGCCGCCCCTACTTCAGCGCCGAACCCCCGGCCGGCCACCTGCGGTTGAGCTTCGCGGGTGTGGCGGGGCCGACGGAGATCGCGGAAGGCGTACGGCGGCTGCGCACCGCCTGCGACGAGGTCCTGAGGTGACGAAAGATCGTGGCAGCGGCCACTGACAATCGGCCCCAGGCCTGTGAGAGTGCGGTGATGAGCGACGACATGACGGTCACCTCCGGTGCCTACGAGATCTCCACCGACCCCGCCCGCCTCGACCCCGCCCGTATCCACCACTGGCTCTCCACCGACGCGTACTGGGCCGTCGGCCGCGCCCGCGAGAAGCAGGACCGGGCGATCGCCGGCTCGCTGAACTTCGGGGCGTACGAAACGGCCTCCGGCGAGCTCGTCGCGTACGCCCGCGTCGTCACCGATCACGCCACCTTCGCCTGGCTCTGCGATGTGTACGTCGACCGGTCCGTGCGCGGCAAGGGGCTCGGCACCGCGCTCGTCGAGGCGGTCCGGGACCACCTCGCACCGCTCGGGCTGCGGCGGATCCTGCTCGCCACCGAGGACGCCCACGGTGTTTACGAGAAGGCCGGATTCGCCCAGCTCAGTGAGCCGGGGAAGTGGATGGCCCTCGGACTCCGGTGAGCTTCGTTAACGGTCAGTAACCCCCCTTGACCTGGGCCGCGTGCGGCACCACGATCCCGCCATGAGTGTTCGGGTCACCCTTGTCGCCGCCGCGCGCTGCTCCTCCCGGTTGGCCGAGCGCTTCGACGACGACCGGCCGCTGGACCTGGCCGGCTGGCACGAGGTGCAGCTCGCCGCGCCTGCCCTCATGCCCCTGGGCGCCGCCGAGCTGCGCTACTGCTCGCCGACCGCCCGCAGCCGGGCGACTGCCGACGCGCTCGGATACGCCCCGCTGGCCCAGCCCGCGCTGAGCGACTGTGACATGGGGCGGTGGCGCGGCTTCACGCTGGCGGAGGTGGCGGCGAGGGAGCCGGCCGCGGTCGATGCGTGGCTCGCCGATCCGCGGTCGGCGCCGCACGGCGGGGAGCCGCTGCTGGGGTTCATCTCCCGCATAGGCGGCTGGCTGGACACCCGCCCCGCCGACGACGGCAGTTCCGTCGTGGCCGTCGCCGAACCCGCTGTCGTACGCGCCGCGCTCGTGTACGCGCTGAAGGCCCCGCCGCCGACGTACTGGAACGTCGACGTCCGCCCGCTCTCCACCGTCGTCCTGACGGGCAGGTCGGGCCGCTGGAACCTATGTCTGGAGGCGGGTGGCTGAGCGCGAGCGGGCCGCCCGCTCACCGGTCACCATGACCACGCTCCCGGGAGCGGCCGACTCCCGCATGCGCGTGAGCAGGTGGCGTACGGCCCAGCCGACAGCGCCGGTCGCGAGCTCGCCCCCGCCCCAGCCCGGGCCGCCCTTGCCGCTTCCCCTGCCCTTTCCCAGGCCGTCCCCGTTCCCGTGCGTCGCCTGCGCGCGCAGCCACCGCAGCCCGTCCGCCGCCGCGTCCTCCGCCACCGGGATCACGAGGTCCAGCAGCTCCGGGCGGAACGCCGGTTCCGTGCGCGGCCGGCCGATGCCGGGGATCTGGGACGGCAACCCGGTCGTGTAGTCGGCGCAGCCGCTCGCCCAGGCCGGGAAGTACGCGGAGTGCTCGGCATCCACGCCCGCGACCCGGGTCCCGGGTCCGCACCGCTTGCGTGCGTACCGCCCGAGCGTCGCCGTGGTCGTACCCGTGCCGAGCCCTGCCACCAGCCACGCCGGATCCGCGGCATCGGCCTCCGCCAGCTGCCCGTACAGCTCCTCGGCGAGATCCGGCAGCGGGCAGCGCCCGATCGCCCGCTCCGAGTCGGCGAAATGATCCAGGAAGTGACCGCCGATCTTGTCCGCGAGCCCGCGTGCCTCGTCCTGGATGTCCGCGGGCACCGACGCGATCCGCCACCGGCCGCCGTACCGCTCGACCGACTCCCGCACCGCCGGGGGAGTCATGGCCGGTACGAGCGCGACGAACGCCAGCCCGGCCCGGCGAGCGCAGTACGCCCCGGCCACGGCCGCGGGGCCGCCCGACCCCATCACGACGGTCGTCCCCTCGCGCACCGCGCCGTCCAGGACCGCTTCGCACAGCAGCGCCCGGACGAGGCGGTGCTTGAGCGTCCCCGACGGGTGCGCGGACTCGTCCTTGACGTACAGCTCGCCGGGCGGCCCGGCCAGCCGGACCAACGGGGTCGGTTCCGCGTCCGCGCACAGCTCACGTACGGCATCCGCGGCCCAACCGCCGCCGCTCTCCGCATGCACCATGCGCCTATGATCCCCGCCCTGCCCGGCACACTCCGCACCATCACCTCCGTATGGCAGAGCCTCCGTCCGGCGGCGGTGTGGGTGGCTACGACGGCCGAGGCAGTGCCTCGCCCGTCTCCAGCAGCGTCTTGAGGCCGGACAGGATGTGGGGCCAGCCGCCGCCCACGGCCTCCAGCACGGTGCTCCCGGGGGTGAAGCCGTCGTGGACGACGGTCAGCTTGACCAGCTCCCCGGCCGGCTCGATCTCGAACGTCACCTTGGAGCGGGGCTCATCGGCCATCCGGGCGAAGAGCTCCTCGCTCATCCCGAAGGCCTTCGCGAGCTCGGGCGTGAAGTTGTGCCAGGTGTACGACAGCCGGCGGTACGGCTCGGACTCGAGCACGACCTGGGCCGGGTCCGCGATCGTGACGCCCTCCTGCTCCCAGGTCATCCGCGACCCCGCCGTCCAGTCCGACGTGAACGTCACGCCCCAGTAGCGACGGGTGAAGGCCGGGTCGGTCAGTGCCTGCCAGAGCCGCTCCGGAGTGGTGTTGATGTACGTGGTGTAGACGAATGAGGGGGTGTCGTTCATGGGTTCTCGCTCCAATGCGGCCTTCAGGTCGGCGAGGGCGCGCACGCGCTCGCGGTCGTACTGACTGATCCAGCGCTCGGCGATGGCATTGATGGGCACGGCGTTGAGGTAGTGCAACTTCTCCCGGCCGCGCCGCACGGTGGTCACCAGATTGGCCGCCTCCAGCACCGCGAGGTGCTTGCTGACCGACTGCCGGGCCATGTCGAGCCCGGCGCACAGCTCGCGCAGGCTCTGCCCGTTCCGGGCGTTCAGGCTGTCCAGCAATCGGCGGCGGCTCGCGTCGGCCAGTGCCTTGAACACCTCGTCCATCCGAGTCTCTCGCCCTCCCCAAAGATGCAGCCGATCAGCTGCATGAAATATAGGCAGCCAATTGGCTGCACGTCAATCACGCGGGCGGGCGCCGGAGCCGCGCACGCCCGAAACTGACAGTGCTGCGGCGGGGTGCACGTGGGGCGGGCGCCATGACGGCGGCTGTGACGGCGATGGAAGCCCTCACGCAGACGGGACCGGAGTCTCCGGAGGGGCGGGAAGCGTCCGTCCCAGGCGGGCGAGCGGGGAAACGGCCATCAGTGCCGGCGACAGCAGCATGCCTGCGGCTGTTACCAGGAGGCTGGTGCGCGTCCCCCACACTTCCGCGAGAAAGCCGCCGAGCAGCGAGCCGAGCGGGGTCAGCCCCATGCCGACAAAGTTGATCGTCGCGGCCGCGCGGGCTTGCATCCCGTCCGGAGTGACGGTCTGCCGGACGGCCATGACCGTGACGTTCACCAGCTGGCTGAAGGTCCCGAAGACGAAGTTGACCGTAAGGAGCGCCGGAACCGTCGCCACGGAGGAGCCGTGCAGTGCGGGCACGAACAGGAACACGCCGTCGCCGAGTGCTGCCGCGGACACGAGCACAGCGCCATATCCGAAGCGGCTCGGTAGGCGGGCGGCCAGCAGCGAGCCCAGGAGCGCGCCCGGCCCCGTCGCCGCGAGTGCCAGCCCAACGACGGTGCCCGACAGGTGCAGGTCCCGTGGCAGGAGCAACAGATAGACGGTCATCACAGCCGCGAAGAAGAACTGGAAGGCGGCTGATGCGAGGCACACAGTCCGCAGCGAGGTGTCGCCGGCGACAAAGCGGAGGCCCTCATGGATCCGCCGCCAGACCCGAGGAGGACGTTCCGAGCGTGCCGGGATGGATTCGCGGCGACCGATCCGTCGGATCGACAGGAACGACAGCGCGAAAAACAGCGCGCTGGAGGCGGCCGCGATCGGCGCCGACAGCGCAGACACCAACGCACCGCCGAGGGCGGGACCGCCGATCTGCGCAGCGGACCGACTGCCCTCGAGCGCGCTGTTGCCCCGCACCAACTGATCGCGTTTCACCAGCCGTACCAAAGACGCCTGGTATGCCACGTCGAAGAACACGGACAGAGTCCCGACGGCGAAGGCAACCACAAGCAGCGCCGGCAGGCCGAGCCCACCGAGGAGGCCCGCCACGGCGGCGGCGCCCAGTGCCAGGGCCCGACCGGCGTCCGTCAGCACCATCACCGTACGGGTCCGCCACCTGTCCACCCATGCGCCGACGAAGAGCGACAGCAGCAGGATCGGCGCCTGCCCCACCGCGCGCAGGGCGCCCAACTGGCCGGCACCGGCGTTGAGCGTCAGGACAGCGAAGAGCGGCAGAACCACCAGACTTGCATGTTCGCCCAGTTGGGAGGCCGTCTGGCCCACCCAGAGCCTGCGGAAGTCGCCGTCCCGCCACATGCTTGACGGAACAGGTCGACCGGAATCGGATACAGCGGAGGAAGAGGACGGCACAGGGACCCCTCGGATGACCGAAGACGAGCCCCGCCAACCGGCGCACGACAGGTGCACCGACCATTTCAGGCAGCGGGGAAGGAAGGCTCGCTATGCCGCGCATCAAGGGCAGCACACGATGACAGGCCGCTCAGGGCCTCACATGTCAACGCGTGCTCGGACGACCGACCATGTCTTCGCTCCTCGTGAGTCACTCGCTGCGCGAACACCAGCCCTCAGTATCAGAGACCAGCAGTGCGTGGCGACCTCGGCTGGAGACATCCCGAACTGCCGTGGCCCCACACCGGCTTCGGACCGCAGTTCCCAGCGCTCCCGCTCCCCATCTGCGCTCATCACATGAGCAGACAGGGCTCATGTGTCGGGGTGTCGTCAAGGCTCCGCGTCAGGACGGGGCGAGGACGCAGAACTCGTGGCCCTCCGGGTCGGCCAGGCACGTCCACGGGACGTCGCCCTGGCCGAGGTCGAGGTCGGTGGCGCCGAGGGCCCGCAGCCGGGCCACCTCCGCTTCTTTGTCGTCACCGGGGTACGGCAGCAGGTCAAGATGGACGCGGTCCGGCACGGTCTTCACGCCGGGCGTGCGGAGGAACTCGAGATACGGGCCGACACCCTTGGCGGAGCGCAGCACCGCATGATCGTCGGTCACCTCGTGCAGGGTCCAGTCCATCGCCTCGCCCCAGAACCGGGCCATGCCCTGCGGATCCGCGCAGTCGACCACCACCCGGGCGATCGGCCCGGTGTCGCGGTAGATCTCCCGAGGCTCCAGCACGCAGAACTCGTTGCCCTCCGGATCGGCGAGGACCGTCCACGGCACTTTGCCCTGGCCCACGTGGGCGGGCGTCGCACCGAGAGCCTGGAGGCGCGCGACCAACTCCGCCTGATGGGCCGCAGAGGTGGTGGCGAGATCGAGGTGCACACGGTTCTTTGTTGTTGTCTTGGGTGCCGGGACGGGAACGACGTCGACGCAGACGGCGACCGGGTCCGGCCAGATGAGGCCGCCGACGGGTCCAACGTAGGTGGTCACGCCGGGGCTGTAAGCACTCCAGCCGAGCGCCTCCGCCCAGAACCGGCCGACCGCCGAGCCATCAAGAGCCTTGATGTTCACCTGAACTGGTCGCAGTGCCATGCCGGCGATCCTATGCACCCGCTCAGCAACGACATCCGCACCGTCGCCAAACAGAGATCGACTCGCTCACAGCCGCAATGCTCAGCTCGCCAACCAGGGCGCCCAGCCCCGCCAGGTCAACTGCTCACTCGCCAAGTGAAGCGCCAAGTCACACCCGGTATGACTGAGTGCCATAGATGGCACGTCTGGCCAACTGCACGCTCACTCTCGCACTGGCGCGATCACCGGAGGCGGGACCATCTCCATGCCGGCTTGCGCCAGTTCCTCGATGCCGGGGATCGGATTCCGTGTATCGCGGGCGTATCGAAAATCGCATACGCCACCGCAACGGCCCTCCGTCTCCAATGGGGGCATGAACCACACCGCATCCCTGTCAGCACCGCCCCGCCGCACGCGCAGGATCGTGCTCCTCAGTCTGGCGGTCCTCGGCATGGCGAGCGCCTTGTTCGTCGTGCGGGGGCCGCTGATGATGTCCGCTCCGAGGTGCATGGCCGGGCGGTGGCACGGCTGCTTCGATACGTTCAACGGTGTAGTGCTCATGACATTGGTCGCGCTGCCGTTGGCCGCGCTGGTGGTGTGGGCTCTTGCGCGTCGTCGGCGTGCCGCCGGCATCACATCGGCGTGGCGGATGTCGCTGGCCGAGGTGGGCATGGTCCACGGGACGGTGCCGTTCGTATGGATGACCATGATGCCGGGCGCCGGGGTCGGCATCGTCCCCGGCCGGGTGAGCCTGGTACCGCTGCGGGACCTGCTCACGATGGGGCCGCTCGGGATCGTCGGCAACCTGCTGGTCTTCGCGGCGCTGGGGTTCTTCGCCCCGATGCGGTTCGCGGCGCTGGCGACCGTGCCGCGGATCCTGGCGCTCGGGGCGGGCTGCTCGGTCCTGGTCGAAACCGCACAGTACGTCCTGCGGCTGGACCGGGTGTCCTCCGTGGACGACGTACTGGTCAACGCCGCCGGCGCCGTGCTGGCCGCGCTGGCGTCGCGCCGCTGGTGGCGCACTACGGCGGCAGCGCCGTCGGACAAGCCTCGCCCCGCGCTGGCACCGGCAGGCTGAGTCGCGTGTCCGGTGTGCATATGTCCTTGCATACGTCGGCGATATGTTGTGCTGCTTAGGCTTCGGACATGCGCGTACTGATCGTGGAGGACGAGCCCTACCTGGCCGAAGCCGTCCGTGACGGTCTGCGGCTGGAGGCGATCGCCGCCGACATCGCCGGCGACGGCGACTCCGCCCTGGAACTGCTCAGCGTCAACTCCTACGACCTCGCGGTCCTCGACCGCGACATCCCCGGCCCCTCCGGCGACGAGGTCGCCCGGCGCATCGTCGCCTCCGGCAGCGGCATCCCGATCCTCATGCTCACCGCTGCCGACCGGATCGACGACAAGGCGTCCGGGTTCGAGCTCGGTGCCGACGACTACCTCACCAAGCCGTTCGAGCTGCGGGAGCTCGTCCTGCGGCTGAGGGCGCTCGACCGCAGGCGCGCGTTCTCCCGGCCCCCGGTCCGCGAGATCGCGGGCCTGCGGCTCGACCCCTTCCGCCGGGAGGTCTTCCGCGACGGACGCTACGTCGCGCTCACCCGCAAACAGTTCGCCGTGCTGGAAGTCCTCGTCGCCGCCGAGGGCGGGGTCGTCAGCACCGAAGAGCTGCTGGAACGGGCCTGGGACGAGAACGCCCACCCCTTCACCAACGCCGTGCGCATCACCGTCTCCGCACTGCGCAAACGGCTCGGCGAACCATGGATCATCGCCACGGTGCCGGGTGTCGGCTACCGCATCGACACCGGCCCCGACACCACCCGCCCCGGCAGTACGCATGCATAGACGCCCAGGGCTCAGCGTCCGACTGAAACTCACCCTCAGCTACGCCGGGTTCCTCGCCGTCGCCGGCGCTCTCCTTCTGGCCGTGGTGTGGGTGTTCCTGCTGCGCTACGTACCCGACACCCCCAAGGGCCTTCTCGGGATCTCGCCCAACCGCTACCTCCTTGTGCGCACCTTCGCCCCCGCCGCGGCCGTGGCGATGGTCTTCCTGCTCGTGTTCGGCCTCGTCGGGGGATGGATCCTCGCCGGCCGGATGCTCGCACCACTCACACAGATCACGGCCGCGGCACGGATGGCCGGGAACGGATCGCTGTCCCACCGGATCCGCATGGAAGGCCGCCAGGACGAATTCCGTGAACTCGCCGACGCGTTCGACACCATGCTCGAACAACTCGAGTCGCACGTCGCCGAGCAGCAGAGGTTCGCCGCGAACGCCTCCCACGAACTGCGCACCCCGCTGGCCATCTCGCAGACGCTGCTCGACGTCGCCCGCAAGGACCCCACGCGGGACCGGGGCGAACTCATCGAACGCCTGCAGGCTGTCAATACGCGCGCGATCGACCTCACCGAGGCCCTCCTGCTGCTCAGCCGCAGCGACCGCGGAAACTTCACCCGCGGGAGCGTCGACCTCTCCCTCGTCGCCGAAGAGGCCGCCGAAACCCTGCTCCCTTTCGCCGAACAGCGCGGGATCACGCTCGACGTCACCGGCGGAGCGACACGGACCAGCGGCTCCGCGGAGCTCCTGCTGCGGATGGTGACGAACCTCGTCCAGAACGCCATCGTCCACAACCTCTCCGCCGGCGGCACCGTGACGGTCCACACCGAGGCGCACGGCGACACGAGCGTGCTGCGGGTCGAGAACACGGGCCGTCGGCTCCCACCGGAACTGGTACCGACCCTCACCGAACCCTTCCAGCGCGGAACGGAACGCGTACGCACCGACGAGCACGCCGGCGTCGGCCTCGGCCTGGCCATCGTGCACAGCATCGTCCGCGCCCACGACGGGACCCTCGACCTCGTCCCCCGCCCCGCCGGCGGTCTCCTCGTCACGGTCCGGCTTCCCGGCGCACCCTAGGCATCGTCCCCGAGCGGTGCCCGCTAGATGTATTGACCGCGTGCGCGGAACAAGGGGCCGTTGCATAAACCTGCAGTCCTGCGTATAGTCATGCCATGAATGAGGAGGGTCCGATGGTGGTACGTGCAGCAGTGGCGGGGGCGAGTGGATACGCGGGCGGAGAGCTTCTCCGGCTGCTCCTCGCGCACCCCGGAGTCGAGATCGGTGCCCTGACCGGCCACTCCAACGCCGGGCAGCGGCTCGGCTCCCTCCAGCCGCATCTCCTGCCGCTCGCCGACCGCGTCCTCGAGCCCACCACTGCCGAGGTGCTCGAGGGCCACGACGTCGTCTTCCTCGCACTGCCGCACGGCCAGTCCGCCGCCGTCGCCGAGCAGCTCGGCGCCGACGTCCTCGTCGTCGACATGGGCGCCGACTTCCGGCTGAGGGACTCCGCCGACTGGGAGAAGTTCTACGGCTCCGCGCATGCCGGTACCTGGCCCTACGGCCTGCCCGAACTGCCGGGTGCCCGCGTCGCGCTGGAGGGGTCCAAGCGCATCGCGGTGCCCGGCTGCTTCCCGACCGCGGTCTCGCTCGCGCTCTTCCCGGCGTACGCGGGCGGGCTCGCCGAGCCCGAGGCCGTGATCATCGCCGCCACCGGCACCTCAGGCGCCGGCAAGGCCCTCAAGCCGCATCTGCTCGGCTCCGAGGTCATGGGCTCCATGACCCCTTACGGCGTCGGCGGCGGCCACCGGCACACACCCGAGATGATCCAGAACCTCAGCGCGGTGGCGGGGGAGCCGGTCACCGTGTCGTTCACGCCCACCCTCGCCCCCATGTCCCGCGGCATCCTCGCCACCTGCAGCGCCAAGGCGAAGCCGGGCACGACCGCCGACGCCGTACGCAGCGCGTACGAGAAGGCGTACGCGGACGAGCCGTTCGTCCATCTCCTCCCCGAGGGGCGGTGGCCCTCCACGGCGTCCGTCTACGGTTCCAACGCCGTTCAGGTGCAGGTCGCCCACGACGAGGCCGCCGGCCGCATCATCGCGATCAGCGCCATCGACAACCTCACCAAGGGAACGGCGGGCGGCGCGGTCCAGAGCATGAACATCGCCCTGGGTCTCGACCAGACCACGGGCCTTTCCACGATCGGAGTGGCACCTTGAGCGTCACCGCTGCACAGGGATTCACGGCTGCCGGGATCGCCGCCGGGATCAAGGAGAACGGCAACCCCGACCTGGCGCTCGTCGTCAACAACGGGCCGCGCCACGCCGCCGCCGGTGTCTTCACCTCCAACCGTGTCAAGGCCGCGCCCGTCCTCTGGTCCGAGCAGGTCCTCAAGGGCGGAGCCGTCTCCGCCGTCGTTCTCAACTCCGGCGGCGCCAACGCCTGCACCGGCCCCAAGGGCTTCCAGGACACGCACGCCACCGCCGAGAAGGCCGCCGAGGTGCTCGAGGGCCACAGCGCCGGTGAGATCGCCGTCGCGTCCACCGGGCTCATCGGCGTCCTGCTGCCCATGGACAAGCTGCTGCCCGGCATCGAGAAGGCGGCCGCCCAGCTCAGCGCGCGCGGCGGCGAGAAGGCCGCCATCGCCATCAAGACCACGGACACCGTCCACAAGACGGCCGTCCACCAGGGCGAGGGCTGGACCGTCGGCGGCATGGCCAAGGGCGCGGGCATGCTCGCCCCCGGCCTCGCCACCATGCTCGTCGTCCTCACCACCGACGCAGACCTGGACAGCGCCACCCTCGACAAGGCGCTGCGCGACGCCACCCGCGTCACGTTCGACCGGGTCGACTCCGACGGCTGCATGTCCACCAACGACACCGTGCTGCTCCTCGCGTCCGGTGCTGCCGAGGTCACCCCGGAGTACGACGCGTTCGCCGACGCCGTACGGGCCGTCTGCGACGACCTCGCCCGCCAGCTCATCGGCGACGCCGAGGGCGCGTCCAAGGACATCCGCATCGAGGTGATCAACGCCGCGAGCGAGGATGACGCCGTCGAGGTGGGCCGCTCGATCGCCCGTAACAACCTCCTCAAGTGCGCCATCCACGGCGAGGACCCCAACTGGGGCCGGGTGCTGTCGGCGATCGGCACGACGAAGGCCGCCTTCGAACCCGACATGCTCAACGTGGCCATCAACGACGTCTGGGTCTGCAGGAACGGCTCCGTCGGCGAGGACCGCGACCTCGTCGACATGCGCTACCGAGAGGTGAGGATCACCGCGGACCTCGCCGCGGGCAGCGAATCGGCCGTCATCTGGGCCAATGACCTCACCGCCGACTACGTCCACGAGAACAGCGCCTACTCCTCCTGAGGAACCAGGGACAAGGGACCAATGAGCACGCGTAAGCACACCGCACTCCCCAAGGCGCAGACCTTGATCGAGGCACTCCCGTGGCTCACCCGGCACCACGGCAAGACGGTCGTCATCAAGTTCGGCGGAAACGCCATGGTCGACGAGGAGTTGAAGGCGGCCTTCGCCCAGGACGTCGTCTTCCTGCGGCACGCCGGCATCAAGCCCGTCGTCGTGCACGGCGGCGGCCCCCAGATCAGCGCACAGCTCGACAGGCACGGGCTGGTCAGCGAATTCAAGGCCGGACTCCGTGTGACGACGCCCGAAGCGATGGACGTCGTACGGATGGTGCTGGCCGGACAGGTCCAGCGCGAGCTGGTCGGGCTGCTCAACCAGCACGGCCCGCTCGCCATAGGCCTCACCGGCGAGGACGCGCACACCATCACCGCCACCAAGCACCGCCCGACCATCGACGGCGAGCTCGTCGACATCGGCCGGGTCGGCGAGATCACCGAGATCGACACCGGAGCGATCGAGGCCCTGCTGAACGACGGCCGTATCCCCGTCATCTCCTCCATCGCACGCAGCGCCGACGACGGTCATGTGTACAACGTCAACGCCGACACCGCGGCGGCGGCGCTCGCCGCCGCGCTCGGCGCCGAGACCCTGATGGTCCTCACCGATGTCGAGGGCCTCTACGAGGACTGGCCCAACAGCGACGAGGTCATCAGCCGCCTCACCGCCACCGAGCTGGAGAAGCTGCTGCCCGAGCTCTCCAGCGGAATGGTCCCCAAGATGGAGGGCTGCCTGTACGCCGTGCGCAACGGCGTCAACACCGCGCGTGTCATCGACGGCCGGGTGCAGCACTCCATCCTCCTGGAGATCTTCACCGACGAGGGCATCGGCACGATGGTCGTGCCCGACGGAACCGAAGGGGGAACCCCGTGAGCGACACGGCCAATCAGCGGCTGTCGCAGCGCTGGCAGGGCTCGATGATGGACAACTACGGCACGCCACAGCTGTCCCTCGTCCGGGGCGAGGGCGCGAAGGTCTGGGACGCCGACGGCAACGAGTACCTCGACTTCGTCGGCGGCATCGCCGTGAACGCGCTCGGCCACGCCCACCCTGCGATCGTCGAGGCCGTCTCCCGCCAGATCGCCTCGCTCGGCCATGTCTCCAATCTGTACGTCGCCGAGCCGCCCGTCGCCCTCGCCGAGCGGCTGCTCCAGCTCTTCGGCCGGCCCGGACGCGTCCTGTTCTGCAACTCGGGCGCCGAGGCCAACGAAGCCGCCTTCAAGCTGGGCCGGCTGACCGGACGCACCCACATGGTCGCCACGGCCGGAGGCTTCCACGGCCGGACCATGGGCGCCCTCGCGCTCACCGGCCAGCCCGCGAAGCAGCAGCCGTTCCTCCCGCTGCCCGGTGACGTCACCCACGTTCCGTACGGCGATGTCGAAGCGCTCCGGGCCGCCGTGACCACCGACACCGCCATCGTGATCATCGAGCCGATCCAGGGCGAGAACGGCGTGGTCGTCCCGCCTGCCGGCTATCTCAAGGCCGTCCGCGAGATCACCCGCGCCACAGGCACCCTGCTCGTCCTCGACGAGGTCCAGACCGGCATCGGACGGACCGGACACTGGTTCGAGCACCAGGCGCACGGCGTCGAGCCGGACATCGTGACCCTTGCCAAGGGCCTCGGCGGCGGCCTGCCGCTCGGCGCGGTCGTCGCGTTCGGCGAGGCGGCCGACCTCTTCCGTCCGGGCCAGCACGGCACGACCTTCGGCGGCAATCCGGTCGCCTGCGCGGCCGGACTCGCCGTACTCAGGACCCTCGACGGCACCCTCGACGAGGTGAAGCGGACCGGCGAGCGGCTCAGGGACGGAATCGAGTCCCTGGCCCATCCTCTGGTCTCGCATGTCCGCGGCGCGGGCCTGCTGCTGGGTATCGTGCTCAACGAGCCCCTCGCGCCCCAGGCGCAGAAGGCGGCTCAGGGTGCCGGCCTCCTGGTCAACGCGCCCGCCCCCGATGTCGTAAGGATCATGCCGCCGCTGATCATCGGCGACGCGGAGGTGGACGTATTCCTTCAGGCGTTCCCCGGCATCCTCGACGCGGTACAGCACGGGGACGGACGATCCGGAGAATGAGACGACGATGACCGAGGCGACGCAGGACACCGAGACCGGCGGCCAGTCGGTGCCGCAGACCCGCACGGCACGCCACCGCCGGATCGTGGACATCCTCAACCGGCAGCCGGTGCGCTCGCAGAGCCAGCTGGCGAAGCTCCTCGCCGACGACGGGCTGAGCGTCACCCAGGCGACGCTCTCCCGGGATCTCGACGAGCTCGGCGCGGTGAAGATCCGCAACACCGGGGGCGAGCTGATCTACGCGGTGCCGAGCGAGGGCGGTTTCCGCACCCCGCAGGCCCCGCTCGGCGAGTCCGCGAAGGAGGAGCGGATGCGCCGCCTCTCCGGTGAGCTGCTGATCTCCGCGGAGGCCTCGGCCAACCTGGTGGTCCTGCGTACGCCGCCGGGCGCGGCCCAGTTCCTCGCCTCGGCCATCGACCAGGCCGAACTGCAGGCGATCCTCGGCACGATCGCGGGGGACGACACCCTGCTGCTGATCTCCCGCGACCCGGCGGGCGGCAAGGCCCTGGCGGACCATCTGCTGCGGCTGGCGCAGAACGACCGCTGACAGCCTCAGCGCACCGCCGGTGCCTGCTCGGCGAGCGGCAGCCCGAAGGCCGGGAAGAGCGACGGGTCCTGGAAGGAGACGACCCGGGCGATCCCGGACGCCGTGACCGTGTGCACCTCGACGGAAAACGCACGCAGGACGCCGTCCTCGCCGCACTCGTACAGCGCGAGCGCCGGCTGGCCGTTCGCCGCCGTGGGTACGAGACGGCTGCCCGGGTTGCCGAACACCGGGCAGTGCGTCGAGATCAGCTGCACGGCGGCTTCGCGGCCGGTGAACCACGTCGGGATCGGCGGCATCTCGAAGACGATGTCATCCGTCAGCAGCCGAATCAGGCCCTCGATGTCGGCGTTGGCGAACGCCGTCGCGTACCGCTCCACCAGCTCCCGCTGCTCGGCATCGGCGGGACGCGCCACCGTGTCCGCCGCGGGCGCCGCCCGGGAGAGCTGGGTGCGGGCGCGCTGGAGGGCGCTGTTCACGGCCGTCTCCGTGGTCTCGATCAGTTCGGCGACCTCGGAGGCGCGCCACCGCAGCACATCGCGCAGGATCAGGATCGCCCGCTGCCGGGGCGGAAGCAGCTGAAGCGCGGCGACGAACGCCAGCCGGACACTCTCGCGCGCGGCGACGACGGCGGCCGGGTCGGCCCCTTCGGGGCGGTCCGCCGCGAGCAGCGCGTCCGGCAGCGGCTGCAGCCAGGGCACCTCCGGCTGCTCGGGAGCCAGCGGCCCGCCCGGGTCGTCGCCGGGCGCGCCGAGCCCCGACGGCAACGGGCGGTGGCTGCCCTGCTCCAGGGCGGTCAGACAGGCGTTGGTCGCGATGCGGTAGAGCCAGGTGCGCAGCGAGGAGCGGCCCTCGAAGCCGTCGTACGCGCGCCAGGCGCGCAGATACGTCTCCTGGACCAGGTCCTCGGCGTCGTGGACGGAGCCGAGCATCCGGTAGCAGTGGGCGAGCAGCTCGCGACGGTACGGCTCGGTGAGGCTCGCGAAGTCCGTGTCGCTCGCCATGGCTGTCACTCCCTCCGCCCCCTTCGCACGTACGTGGCCCACTTGAACAGACTCGGGGACCGGCCGGAACTCATCGCCCGCCGCCCGGTGGAACAGCGATGACTTTTCCGCAGCCGCCCCGTCGGTACGGGTATGGACGCTTCAGACCCCCGGACACAGCATCGGCCCGATGCGGAGCAGCAGCCGGATCCGCGCCGCTGGAGGGCGCTGGCGCTGCTCTGCGCCGCCGACTTCATGGTCATTCTCGACGCGCAGATCGTCATCCTCGCCCTCCCGTCGATCCAGCGCGATCTCGGCTTCGCCGGAGGCGGCGAACAGTGGGTCATGAGCGCCTATCTGCTGGCTTTCGGCGGTCTGCTGCTGCTCGGCGGTCGCTCGGCCGACCTGCTCGGTCGGCGCCGTATGTTCATGGCGGGCACCGCCCTGTTCCTCGTCTCCTCGCTGCTGTGCGGATTCGCCTGGACCGGCGGCGTACTGATCCTGGCCCGGGTCCTCCAGGGCATCTCGGCGGCGATCATGGCGCCCACCGCGCTCTCCATCCTGATGACGACCTTCCCCGAGGGCTCCGAGCGCAACAAGGCGCTCGGCACCTGGTCGGCGGTCGGCGGCATCGGTGCCACGGCCGCGCTGCTGATCGGCGGCCCGCTGACGTCGTGGCTCGGCTGGGAGTGGATCTTCTTCATCAATGTGCCCGTCGCCCTCGCGCTGTTCGGGCTCAGCCCCGTACTGCTGCGCGAGAGCCGGGCCCTGACGCGCGAGCGGCACTTCGACCTCGCGGGTGCCGTGACGGTCACCGCGGCGCTCGCCCTGCTCGTGTACGCCGTGGTCGAGGCACCGCACATCGGCTGGAGCCACGGCCGGACCGTCGGGCTGCTCTGCCTGTCGGCGCTGCTGATCGCGGTCTTCGCCCTCGTCGAGTCGCGCTCCGCCGCCCCGCTGGCGCCGCTGCGGATCTTCCGCTCGCGAGCACTGGTGGGCGGGAACCTCGTGCTGATACTCCTCGGCATGGCCGCCTGGGGCATGTCGCTCACGGTGTCCCAGTACGCCCAGCAGGTGCTGGGCTACTCCGCCCTGCTGTTCGGACTCAGCTCCGCCGTGATGCCGGTCATGGCGGCCGTGGGCTCGGTGGCCGGCCAGGCCGTCGTCACCCGCACCGGGCCGCGCTCCGTCGCCGTGGTCGGCATGGCCCTGACGGGCATCGGCTGCCTTCTGCTCACCCAGGTCTCGACGGACGGCAGCTACTTCGGTGACATCTTCCTCGGGTTGCTGGTGTTCGGGCCCGGGCTCGGAGCCGCCTTCGTCGCGGCATCGGTCGCGTCGCTCGCCGGAGTCGCCGAACAGGAGTCCGGACTGGCCTCCGGACTGAACACCGCGTCCTTCCAGATCGGCGGCGCCTTCGGTGTGGCCGTCCTCTCCACGGTCGCCGTGCCCCGTACCGGCGCGGCCGATCCCCTCGCCGCCCTCACCGAAGGCTTCCGCACGGACTTCGCCGCCTCGATCGGCTTCTCGGCGGCCGGGTTGCTGGTCGCCCTGCTGCTCCTCGGCCGAGCCCGCCGCTGAGAGACCCCGGGCCGCCGCCCCCGGCGCTCCCTCGGCGGCCCCGGGGTCAGGCGGCCGGTGCGTCCGGGTGGCGCTGCTTCGCCAGATGACGGGCGAAGCCACTGGTCTGCCAGGTGCTGCCGTCCGCGGCGACGGCGAAGCCCTCCGTGTCCGGCATCCCCTCCAGCCAGTCGCGGGCCCGCTCGCCCATGGCGTAGGCGGCCGTCGCCCGGGCGTCCGCCTGGGTCAGGCCCGGCGTCACGACGGTGAGCGAGGCGAGACCGCCGGCCGGCGGGGCGCCCGTGTGCGGATCGACGATGTGGCAGCCGCGTTCGGCCGGCCCCGATGTGGCGACGGCGAGGCCTTCTTCGGTCTCGACCACCGCGACCAGCCCGCCGGGGGACAGCGGGTCCGAGATGCCGACCCGCCACGGGCCGCCGTGCAACTGGACGTCGCCCCCGCCGTTGAGACAGACCGCGGAGGCACCGGACGAGGCGAGCATGCGCGCCGCGCATTCCACCGCCCAGCCAGCACGACGGCCGACGTGGTGCCGGCGACGGCGAGAAGGATCCGGCGCAGGGGGTGTTTCCTCTTCACGGACGGCCTCACATCTCGAACGACTCGTGGTGGATACGGCGGGACGGCACTCCCGCCGCGCGCAGCGCGTGGTACGACTCCTCGGCGAGACCGGGCGGTCCGCACAGATAGACGTCGTGCTGATCGATGTCCGGCAGCACCTCCTTGAGCCGCTCGGTGGTGATGCGGGGACGTGCCCCGTCCGGCCCGTTCACGGCGTACATCAGCTTCGCCTCCCGCGCCTCGGCGATCTGCTGCAGCTCACTCCACAGCGCCAGGTCCTCCCTCGTCCCGGCCCGGTAGAGCAGGGACAGGTCACCGGGGCCGCCCGGCAGCGTCTCGAACAGGGCCCGCAGCGGGGTGATGCCCGCCCCGCCGGCGATCAGGAGCACCTTGTTCCGGCTCCGCCGGCCCGCGGTCATCGCTCCGTACGGTCCCTCGGCCCAGACCCGCGTCCCCGGTTCCAGCCGGGCGAGCGCCGTGCTGTGCTCGCCGACGGCCTTGACGGTGATGCGCAGCAGATCCGGGCGGGGCGGAGCGGAGAGGGAGTACGGATTGGAGCTCCAGCGCAGACCACTGGTGAGGAACCGCCAGCGGAAGAACTGACCGGCCTCGGCGCCGAGCCGGTGCAGTCGCCGACCGGTGATCAGCACGGAGACCACGCCGGGAGCCTCGTTCACGACGGATTCCACCCGCATCCGGTGCCGGAGGTTGAGCCGCACCGGTGCCAGGGCGCGGTACCAGAGGAGCAGTGCGCCGACCGCGGCGTACAGCACGTACCAGACCGTACGAGCGGTCGCACTGGCCACGAACTCGGCGCCGGTGGCGAGCTGGTGCCAGAAGGTCAGGTACACGGCGGCATAGGTCAGCAGATGCAGGTAGTACCAGGTCTCGTAGCGCATACGGCGGCGCACCGCACCGGCCGACACGAAGCCGACCACCAGCAGGAGGAAGGTGCCGACCGCCGCCTTGATCATTTCGGGGAAGTCGACGACGACGGTCACGGTCTGCTCGGCGAGGCCGGTACGGCCCTGTACGGAGTATCCCCAGATGGTCAGTACGACATGGGCGACGACGAGACCGATCGCGTACCGGCCGCTCATCGCGTGCCAGCGGGCCGACCGGTCGGAACCCACACGTCGTTCCAGCGCAGGGACACGCGCCATCTGCAGCACCACGAGCGCGATCATGTAGCCGCCGAGCAGGCCCGTGATCCGGCCCGCTCCGATCAGCCACTCGGCGGTGTCCATATGGACGACCGCCGTGTTCTCCCACCACAGCCACAGGACGGCGGCCGCTCCCGCCCAGGCCGCGGCCAGCAGCACCGCCGCCGGATTGCGGCGCGGCCGGATCGCGCGCATGGTCTGGCGCCTTGCGGCCCGACCGCTCTGAATCATCGTCACGGCTGCTCCTCGGCTCATCCGTATCGCTCTGGTGGATACGGAGACGAGGGCCGAGGAGTTCAACGCCGGGCCTCATGTGTCACCTGCGCGCGTCCGGACGTCCGCAGGGCCTGCTGACAGGGGGTCAGTCGGTACGGGCGGGCAGCGGGAGAGGGAGCGCCGGCAGCCCGTCGAGGCTCACTCCGACATGCGGTTTCTTCTCGCAGTACGCGGCGAACTCCTCGTCCGTCTTCCGCCCGAAGTGCTCAGCGTGCTGCGTTCGCTCCTCGCGATAGTCCATGAACGGTACGGCGAATCCGCACGCGTCACTGATCCGGCGGGCGTGCACCACGATGACCGCCCGGGCCGCGGCCCCGTCCGCGTCCTTGAAGTACGCGATGAACTCCGCCCACTGCGGATCGTCCCGGAACACCGCCTCCCCCTGACCGTGCACCCGCAGCACCTTCGGCGGACCGGTGAACGCACACCACATCAGGGTGATGCGGCCGTTCTCCCGTACATGGGCGATGGTCTCGGCGCCGCTGCCTCCGAAGTCGAGGTAGGCCAGGGTCAGTTCGTCGACGACGGCGAGGGTGCCCTTGCGGCCCTTGGGGGAGAGGTTGACGTGACCGTCGCCCGCGAGCGGGGCGGTGGCCGTGAAGAAAACCGGCTGCTCTTCGATGAATGTCCGGATACGACCCTCTATGCGTTCGTATGTTTGCCCCATGCTCGGATTATGGACCTGATGAGCGAACGGCGGGGACGCTCCGCGCTGTTCGTCCCGGACTCCGGTACGCCTGACCGCACCCGCAGTCGCTGCATCTCGTAGTCGCCGAACAGGTGCGTGCAACGGTCCAACAGCAGTGCGGCGAGTTCGGCAGGGTCGTGGTGCCCTCCCACCGGCGGTTCCCACTGCTGGATCGCGGAACCGGCCAGGGCCCGGAGCGAGGGGTCCTCATCATCCAGCAGGCGCACGGCGGCCCGGAGTTGCGCGATTCCGCCCTGCGCGCGCAGCAGCCGGAACGCCGCCCGCCGTGTGTGGGCCGGCCGGTCGGCGGCGAGCCGCCGCGCGAGCCAGTCCTCCGGCAGCCGGTCGGCCGACGGGAGCAGCGCGGAGACCGTCTCCCGCGCGACGGCAGGCGCCGGGTCGTCGAGCAGCGGGCGCAGCCGCTCCGTGTCGACCTTGTCGAGCGTGCGCAGTCCGGCGACCGCCCGGGCCCGCACCGCCGGGACCGGGTGGGCGGTGAGCGGCCACAGCAGCGCGGCATCGCGGGGCTCGCCGCATTCGGCGAGCCCCAGGGGCGCCCACCCCGGTACGCCGGGGTCGGACGGGTCGGCGCACAGGGCGCGGTAGAGCGGGAGCGGTTCGAGGCCGCCCTGCCGCAGCACATAGCGGGCGCAGGCCCGGACCAGTCCTGAGCGGTCGGTGAGATACGGCCGGGCCTCGGCGTGGCGTCCGGCCCGGCGCAGTGCGGTGACTCCGGCGGACCGCACTCCCGGCTGCCGCGACTCCAGCAGCGGAACGATCACCTCGTCACCGCTCGCGTCGAGGGCGAGAGCGGCCTCGGCGCACAGGTTCTGCACGACGGTGTCGGCGTCGGTCGCGGCGGCCCGTGCCAGGCGCGCCGCGGGAAGCAGGCTGCGTTCGACGGCCGCCCTGTACGCGAAACGGCGTGTGTCCCGGTCCTCGGCGGACAGCAGTGGTGGGAAGACCGCGGGCGGAGCGGACCGCAGGAGTGCGGCGAGGGTGTCGCGTGCGAAGGCGCCGCGCTCACGGCGGGCCAGGCGCAGGACGAGCGCGGTGAGCGGCGCGAGCGTCTCGGGGCGCGCGGAGGCGAGCAGCCCCGGGAGCAGGGCCCGGGCCCGCCCGCGTACCGGAGCGGCCCAGTCCGCGGTGCGGATCACGATCAGCGACAGGAGTTCGGGCCGTGCTGCCGCCTGCTCCAGCGCCGACTCCCGGACGCGGCCGTCACGGTGGCACAGGGCGAGGGCCGGGTGGTGCGTGTTTCCTCCGGCGTCGCTCTCGGGGGTGTTCAGTCGCCGGATGCGCACCGCGGTGTCGAAGTCCAGCCATGCCTCGGGATCCGTCACGAGCGCCTCATGGACCGGCCCTCCCTGCTGGACCGGCCCTCCCTGCGCAAACCGTTCCATGGCGGCGTATCTCCTGGTCGGCATGGTGTGAGCGCACGGAGAGCGATCCTCGACGGCGACCGGATATCCATGGCGTTGACAAAACATACGGAGGTCTGCATAGTTATACCCATCACCGCATGCACCGTAAGGAGAATCCCGTGACCGAGCGCGTCGTACTCGCCTACTCGGGCGGTCTGGACACCTCCGTCGCCATCGGCTGGATCGCCGAGGAGACGGGCGCCGAGGTCATCGCCGTTGCCGTGGACGTCGGCCAGGGCGGCGAGGACCTGGACGTCATCCGCAAGCGCGCGCTCGCCTGCGGTGCCGTCGAGGCCGAGGTCGCGGACGCCAAGGACGAGTTCGCCGAGGAGTACTGCCTCCCGGCGATCAAGGCCAACGCCCTCTACATGGACCGGTACCCGCTGGTCTCCGCCCTCTCCCGGCCGACCATCGTCAAGCACCTGGTCGCCGCCGCCAAGAAGCACAACGCCGGCATCGTCGCCCACGGCTGCACCGGCAAGGGCAACGACCAGGTCCGCTTCGAGGCCGGCATCCAGGCCCTCGGCCCCGACCTGAAGTGCATCGCCCCGGTCCGTGACTACGCGATGACCCGGGACAAGGCGATCGCCTTCTGCGAGGAGAAGCAGCTCCCGATCGCGACCACCAAGAAGTCGCCGTACTCCATCGACCAGAACGTCTTCGGACGGGCCGTCGAGACCGGCTTCCTGGAGGACATCTGGAACGCGCCGATCGAGGACATCTACGAGTACACCTCCAACCCGGCCACCCCGCGCGAGGCCGACGAGGTGATCATCTCCTTCAAGGAGGGCGTCCCGGTCGCCATCGACGGCAAGCCCGTCACCGTCCTGCAGGCCATCCAGCAGCTCAACGAGCGCGCCGGCGCCCAGGGCATCGGCCGGATCGACATGGTCGAGGACCGGCTCGTCGGCATCAAGTCCCGTGAGGTGTACGAGGCCCCGGGCGCGATCGCGCTGATCACCGCCCACCAGGAGCTGGAGAACGTCACGGTCGAGCGCGAGCTGGCCCGCTACAAGCGGCAGGTCGAGCAGCGCTGGGGCGAGCTGGTCTACGACGGCCTGTGGTTCTCGCCGCTCAAGCGCGCCCTGGACGGCTTCATCAACGAGGCCAACCAGCACGTCACCGGCGACATCCGGATGACCCTGCACGGCGGCCGCGCCGTGGTCACCGGCCGGAAGTCGGACGAGTCGCTGTACGACTTCAACCTCGCCACGTACGACTCGGGCGACACCTTCGACCAGTCGAAGGCGCAGGGCTTCATCGACATCTTCGGCCTGTCCTCGAAGATCGCGGCGAAGCGGGACCTCGCGTAACCCCCGCACGTTGAACCAACCGCCTCCCCGTTCCTCCGTGCCGGGGAGGCGGTGGCACATCCACAGTCTTTGAGGAGCTTCAGAAGTGAGCAGCAACAACGGTGACGTACGGCTCTGGGGCGGCCGGTTCGCCGCCGGTCCCGCCGAGGCCCTGGCCAAGCTGTCCGCCTCGGTCCACTTCGACTGGCGGCTCGCGCCGTACGACATCGCCGGCTCCCGCGCCCACGCGCGCGTGCTCCACAAGGCGGGCCTGCTCACCGAGGACGAGCTGACCCGCATGCTGGCCGGGCTCGACCAGCTCGAGGCGGACGTCGCCGACGGAAGCTTCGTGGGCACCATCGCCGACGAGGACGTCCACACCGCCCTGGAGCGCGGACTCCTCGAGCGCCTCGGCCCCGACCTCGGCGGCAAGCTGCGCGCCGGCCGGTCCCGCAACGACCAGGTCGCCACCCTCTTCCGGATGTACCTGCGCGACCACGCCCGGATCATCGGCGGTTTGATCGCCGACCTCCAGGACGCCCTCGTCGGCCTCGCCGAGGCCCACCCGGACGTCGCCATGCCCGGTCGTACGCATCTGCAGCACGCCCAGCCCGTCCTCTTCGCCCACCACGTCCTGGCGCACGTCCAGTCGCTGTCCCGGGACGCCGAACGGCTGCGGCAGTGGGACGAGCGCACGGCCGTCTCCCCGTACGGTTCCGGTGCGCTCGCCGGATCGTCCCTCGGGCTCGACCCGGAGGCGGTGGCCAAGGACCTCGGCTTCGAGCACGGTTCCGCCGCCAACTCGATCGATGGCACGGCGTCCCGCGACTTCGTCGCCGAGTTCGCGTTCATCACCGCGATGATCGGCGTCAACCTCTCCCGGATCGCCGAGGAGGTCATCATCTGGAACACGAAGGAGTTCTCCTTCGTGACCCTCCACGACGCCTTCTCCACCGGCTCGTCGATCATGCCGCAGAAGAAGAACCCGGACATCGCCGAGCTGGCGCGCGGCAAGTCGGGCCGGCTCATCGGCAACCTCACCGGGCTGCTCGCGACCTTGAAGGCGCTGCCGCTCGCGTACAACCGCGACCTCCAGGAGGACAAGGAGCCGGTCTTCGACTCCTGCGACCAGCTGGAGGTCCTGCTCCCTGCCTTCACCGGGATGATGGCCACGCTCACCGTCCATCGCGAGCGGATGGAGGAGCTCGCCCCGGCCGGCTTCTCGCTCGCGACCGACATCGCCGAGTGGCTGGTCAAGCAGGGCGTGCCGTTCCGCGTCGCGCACGAGGTCGCGGGGGAGTGCGTCAAGGAGTGCGAGGCGCACGGAATCGAGCTGGACCAGCTCACGGACGACCAGTTCGCCAAGATCTCCGAGCACCTGACCCCTGAGGTCCGCACGGTCCTCAACGTCCCCGGCGCGCTCGCCTCCCGCAGCGGACGCGGAGGCACGGCCCCGTCGGCCGTCGCCGTCCAGCTCGCGGAGGTCAAGGCCGACCTGGCCGCCCAGCGCGCCTGGGCCACCGCCAAGCTCTGACAGCGGTCGTCACGGCGCCGCCGCCCTGTTTCACGGAGACGGGGCGGCGGCGTCTTCTTCCGGCCGCACCGCCACGCGTGGGGGCAGGGCCCTGTCGAGAGGGCCGTCGGCACGAGATATCTTGATGTCGAGCAATGTTGCAGACGTGGAGCGGAGCACCCGGTGACTGACTCGACCATCATCTATACGCACACTGACGAGGCTCCGGCCCTGGCGACGTATTCGTTCCTGCCTGTCGTCCAGGCGTACGCCTCGACCGCCGGGGTCACTGTGGAGACCCGCGACATCTCCCTGGCCGGGCGGATCATCGCCCAGTTCCCGGAGCGTCTGGAGGAGGGGCAGCGGATCGGCGACGCCCTCGCCGAGCTCGGCGAGCTGGCCAAGACCCCCGGTGCGAACATCATCAAGCTGCCGAACATCTCGGCGTCGATCCCGCAGCTGAAGGCCGTGATCGCCGAGCTGCAGGAGCAGGGCTACGCGCTGCCGGACTACCCGGACGACCCGAAGACCGACGAGGAGCGCGACATCCGCGCCCGCTACGACAAGGTCAAGGGCAGCGCCGTCAACCCGGTCCTGCGCGAGGGCAACTCCGACCGCCGCGCCCCCGCGTCGGTCAAGAACTACGCCAAGGCCCACCCGCACCGCATGGGCGCGTGGACGCCCGAGTCGAAGACGAACGTCGCCACCATGGGCGCCGACGACTTCCGCTCCACCGAGAAGTCCGCGGTCATCACCAAGGACGGCTCGCTGCGCATCGAGCTGAAGGGTGACGACGGCAGCACCACCGTCCTGCGCGAGTCCGTGCCGGTGCTGGCGGGCGAGGTCGTGGACGCGTCCGTCATGCGCGTGGCGCCGCTGCGTGAGTTCCTGGCCGCGCAGGTCGCCCGCGCCAAGGCCGAGGGCGTGCTGTTCTCGGTGCACCTGAAGGCCACGATGATGAAGGTCTCCGACCCGATCGTCTTCGGCCACGTGGTGCGCGCCTTCTTCCCGAAGACGTTCGCGAAGTACGGCGAGACGCTCGCCGCGGCCGGCCTGACCCCGAACGACGGTCTCGGCGGCATCTTCAAGGGCCTGGAGGCGCTGTCCGAGGGCGCCGAGATCAAGGCGTCCTTCGACGCCGAGCTCGCCGAGGGCCCCGCGCTCGCGATGGTCGACTCCGACCGTGGCATCACCAACCTGCACGTCCCGAGCGACGTCATCGTCGACGCCTCCATGCCGGCGATGATCCGCACCTCCGGCCACATGTGGGGCCCGGACGGCCAGGAGGCCGACACCCTCGCGGTCCTCCCGGACAGCAGCTACGCCGGTGTCTACCAGGTCGTCATCGACGACTGCCGCGCGAACGGCGCCTTCGATCCGTCGACGATGGGCTCGGTGCCCAACGTCGGTCTGATGGCGCAGAAGGCCGAGGAGTACGGCAGCCACGACAAGACCTTCGAGATCCCCACCACGGGCACGGTGCGCGTCGTCGACGAGGCCGGCAACGTCGTCCTGGAGCAGGTCGTCGGCGCCGAGGACATCTTCCGTATGTGCCAGGCCAAGGACGCTCCGATCCGGGACTGGGTCAAGCTCGCCGTCACCCGCGCCCGCGCGACCGGTGACCCGGCCGTGTTCTGGCTCGACGAGAACCGCGCGCACGACGCGAAGCTCATCGAGAAGGTCAAGGCGTACCTGCCGGAGCACGACACCGAGGGCCTGGACATCAGGATCCTCTCCCCGGTCGAGGCAACCAAGTTCTCCCTGGAGCGCATCCGCCGCGGCGAGAACACCATCTCGGTCACCGGCAACGTGCTGCGTGACTACCTGACCGACCTCTTCCCGATCCTCGAGCTCGGCACGAGCGCCAAGATGCTCTCCGTCGTCCCGCTCATGAACGGCGGCGGGCTGTTCGAGACGGGTGCCGGCGGCTCCGCGCCCAAGCACGTCCAGCAGCTCGTCAAGGAGAACTACCTGCGCTGGGACAGCCTGGGCGAGTTCTTCGCGCTCGCGGCCAGCTTCGAGCACCTCGCGCAGACCACGGGCAACGCTCGCGCCCAGGTCCTCGCCGACACCCTGGACCGGGCGACGGCGACCTTCCTGAACGAGGACAAGTCGCCCACCCGCCGCGTGGGTGGCATCGACAACCGCGGCAGCCACTTCTACCTGGCGCTCTACTGGGCCCAGGAGCTGGCCAGGCAGACCGACGACGCGGAGCTCGCGGGGGCGTTCGCGCCCCTGGCCAAGACGCTGACCGAGCAGGAGCGGACGATCGTCGACGAGCTGCTCGCGGTGCAGGGCTCGCCGGCCGACATCGGCGGCTACTACCAGCCGGACGTCACGAAGGCGTCGGCGGTCATGCGCCCGTCGACGACCTTCAACCAGGCTCTGGCGACCCTGGCCTGATCCGCACATCCACTGACCGCCCCGGCCGGACGCCTGTCCGGCCGGGGCGGCCGTGTTTTCCAGGCCCTCAGTCCCGCGGGAGCGCCGACGCCCAGTCCGCGAGCGCGTCGAAGTCCGGCCGGGTCAGTCCGATCCGGTGGTCGACGCGCAACAACAGTGCGTCGGCAAGATGGTGCTGCTGCACCCATTCCCTGTCCAGGTGCGTGATCTCGTCGTCGATCCACGCGAACGGCCGTCCGGCCGCGTAGTCGAGCACGTACTGCGTCTTCCAGAACGTCCCGCGCGGCGAGGCCCCGTGCATCACGAGCCAGTCGATGAACGGGAGTTCGGGCAGCCCCAGATGCGGGCCCACCCACTCGTTGGCCTCGCCCTTCCAGGTCGTCGCCCATGCCAGCTCGTACCACTCGGCCAGGGCCAGCAGTTCGCGACCGTGCCCGTGGTTGAGCCAGACCCGCAGCGCCTTGTCGTGCGTCCAGCCGCTCGGCCGCATCCGATGGGTCGTATAGCCATCCGGCCGGCGCTCCGGCTTCCCGCCGTACGGATTGAGCGGACCGTCGATGTCGATCAGCAGCAGCGGCTTCATGCGCACAGGATCTCCCTCAGCCTCTCAGTGAGGCATCGATTTATCGAATGAGACATTGACGTCTCATTCGGTGTATGCTTGTCTCATGGCCATGGACCGTGAACAGGTGCTCCGCACCGCCGCCGCCCTCCTCGCCCGCAAGTCGACCGCCACGATGGACGAGGTCGCGCGCGCGGCGGGCATCGGGCGCGCCACGCTGCACCGGCACTTCGCGGGGCGGGACGCCCTCGTGAGGGCGCTCGAAGCCTTCGGTATCCAGGAGTTCGAGGCCGCCCTGGACCGGGCCCGGCTCGACGAGGGCGGTGCGAGCGACGCGCTGCGCCGGCTGATCGCCGAGATGGAGCCAGCCGCAGAGCTCCTCGCCTTCCTGGTCACCGAGAACCAGCTGTTCGAGGGCGACCAGATGAACGAGGGCTGGGCCAGGCTCGACGCCCGCGTGTCCGCCCTCTTCCGGCGGGGCCAGGAGCAGGGCGAGTTCCGCATCGACCTCTCGCCCGCATGGCTCACCGAGGCCCTCTACGGGCTGATCGGCACCTGCGCCTGGTCCGTCATGGACGGCCGGGTCGCCAAGAACGACTTCCAGTACATGATCGCCGAGCTGCTGCTCGGCGGAGCACGACGGAGTGTGGAGAAATGAGCAGCAGTACCGTCCAGCGCCCGAGCGGGACGGACGACACCCTGTACCGCCCCGGGCGCTGGCTCGCGCTCGCGGTACTGGTGCTGGCCGTGCTGCTGGTGGCCGTCGACGCCACCGTACTCGGCCTCGCGACGCCCTTCCTCAGTGAGGACCTCAAACCGTCGGCCACCCAGCTCCTGTGGATCGGCGACGTCTATTCCTTCGTCATCGCCGGCCTGCTCGTCTCCATGGGCAGCCTCGGCGACCGCATCGGCCGCAAGAAGCTGCTGCTGAGCGGTGCCGTCGCCTTCGGCGCGGTGTCCGTGCTCAACGCGTACGCCACCACGCCCGAGATGATGATCGCCGCTCGCGCCCTGCTCGGTGTCGCCGGTGCCACCCTGATGCCGTCCACCCTGGCGCTGATCCGGAACATCTTCCACGACCCCAGGGAGCGCAGCCTCGCCATCGGCATCTGGGGCGCCATGGCCTCGGCGGGTGCGGCCGTCGGTCCGGTCGTCGGCGGATTCCTGCTGGAGCACTTCTGGTGGGGCTCGGTGTTCCTCATCAACCTTCCCGTGATGGCGGTCCTCGTCCTCGTCGGCATCAAGCTGCTGCCCGAGTCCAAGAACCCGGTCGCAGGACCGTGGGACCTGATGAGCGTCGCGCTGTCCCTCATCGGCATGGTCGGCGTCGTGTACGCCGTCAAGGAAGCCGCGACCCACGGGCTGACCTGGGAGACGGTCGCCTCCGCGCTCATCGGCGTGGCCGGACTGCACGGCTTCGTCCGCAGACAGCTGACGCTGCCCGCGCCGCTGCTCGACATGCGGCTGTTCCGGCACCGGGGCTTCTCCGGCGCGGTGCTGGCCGACCTGCTGACGATCCTGGGCCTGTCCGGGCTCGTCTTCTTCCTCTCCCAGTTCCTGCAACTGGTCCAGGGGAGGCAGCCGTTCGAGGCCGGACTCGCGGAACTCCCCGCCGCGATCGGCGCCGTGGCCACCGGTCTGGTCGCGGGCACCGTCGCCCGGCGGTTCTCCGTACGGTCCGTGGTCGCCGGCGGTCTCGCCGCGGTCGGGCTCGCACTCGCCGCCCTGACCCTGATCGGCCGGTCGACCGCATATCCGTCGCTCGGCGCGGCCCTGCTCGTCGTCGGTATCGGCGCCGGGTTCTCGTTCACCGTCACGGCGGACGTGATCCTGTCCAGCGTGCCGAAGGAGCAGGCGGGCGCGGCGTCCGCGGTGTCCGAGACGGCGTACGAACTCGGAGCGGCGCTCGGTATCGCCCTGCTCGGCTCGGTCGTGACCGGCGTCTACCGCGACTTCGTGACCCCGGCCGGGGTGCCGTCGGGCGCTGCGTCCGCGGCGCACGAGTCGCTGGGCGGCGCCGTCGAGGCGGCCGCGGTGCTGCCGCAGGAGCAGGGTGCGGCGCTCGTCGGCGCGGCCCAGGAGGCGTTCGTCGACGGGCTCAGGCTCGCATCGGGTGTGGGCGCGGCGGTGTTGCTCGCCACGGCGGCCGCCGCGTGGTTCCTGCTGCGCGGCCAGAAGCTGGCCGACGGCATCGAGCACCCGTAACCGGTGTGGGCATGCGTCCCACCCCCAGAGCTGCGCGGGCCCCGACCGGTCACACCCGGCCGGGGCCCACCCGTTCAAGCCATGTCGAGCGCTACGCCGCCTTCGCCTTCGTTGCGTACATGTCCACGTACTCCTGGCCGGACAGGCGCATCACCTCGGCCATCACCGAGTCCGTCACCGCGCGCAGCACATAGCGGTCGCGGTCCATGCCCTCGTAGCGCGAGAACTCCATCGGCTCGCCGAAGCGGACGGTCACCCGGCCGGGACGCGGCAGGCCCGCGCCGCCCGGCTGGAGCTTGTCCGTGCCGATCATCGCGAACGGGACGACGGGCGCGCCCGTCATCAGGGTCAGGCGTGCGATGCCCGTACGGCCCCGGTAGAGGCGGCCGTCAGGGGAGCGGGTGCCCTCCGGGTAGATGCCGAAGATCCTGCCCTCCTCCAGCACCCGGCGGCCCGTCATCAGCGCCGCGACTCCGCCGTTCGCCCCGTCCCGGTCGACCGGGATCATGCCGACGCCCGTGAAGAACCAGGCCATCAGCCGGCCCTTCACACCCTTGCCCGTGACGTACTCGTCCTTGCCGATGAAGAAGACCGGCCGGTCGCAGACCAACGGCAGGACCATCGAGTCGATGAACGTGAGGTGGTTGCCGGCGAGGATGACCGGGCCGTCCCCGGGAATGTGCTGAGCGCCTTCCACCCGGGGGCGGAACATCAGGCGCAGGATCGGTCCGAGCACTGCCTTGATGAGCGACAAGCGGGACAACGGGTCCTCCGAAGTCATGGGCGGGCGGGAACGGCCGGCGAAGTCTCTGCAGGTGAGGACGATACTCGCGGGTCCGGCCCCCGCGCACATTGGGTTCACCGAGTGGATACACAGTGTTGACCCGAGTTTTCGACGCGTTCGCCCAGCGTCTGCCGCACGTAACGTCCCGGCACCTAGCATCGTGCGCCGCGCAGGCCCCGTCCGACAGGTGCGGGACATCACATCCCTTTGGAGGAGCGCTCATGACACACGGTGCGGACAGGACCCCCGGGCGGCGCACCGTCCTGGGCGCCGCGGTGCTCGGTTCGGCGACGCTCGGTCTCGGTGCCGCCTCGGCGGCGCACGCGCAGGAACGTCACGGCGCCGACGGCCGGGGCCAGGCGTACGGGTCCGGCCGCCACGGGCTGCCCGTGCCCACGGTCATCGCGCACCGCGGCGCGAGCGGCTACCGACCCGAGCACACCCTGGGCTCGTACCAGCTGGCCCTCGACATGGGCGCGCACGTCATCGAGCAGGACCTCGTGCCCACGAAGGACGGACATCTGGTCTGCCGTCACGAGAACGACATCACGGGCACGACGGACGTCGCATCCCGCCCCGAGTTCGCCGCGCGCAGGACGACGAAGACCGTCGACGGAACGAACCTCACCGGCTGGTTCACCGAGGACTTCACGCTCGCCGAACTGAAGACCCTGCGGGCCAAGGAGCGGATCCCCGGCACCAGGCAGGAGAACAGCCTCTACGACGGCCGCTGGGAGATCCCCACCTTCGAGGAGGTGCTGCGCTGGGCGGAGAAGGAGGGCCACCGCCGCGGCGCCCCCGTCTGGCTGCACGTCGAGACCAAGCACCCCACCTACTTCCGCGGCATCGGCCTCGGCCTGGAGGAGCCGCTCGCGAAGCTGCTGCGCCGGTACGGACGCCATCGCGCGAACTCGCCCGTCTTCCTTCAGTCGTTCGAGCCCAGCAGCATCCAGCGGCTCGCGAAGCTCGTCTCCTCGCCGCGCGTCGTTCTGCTCTCCGGCGCGAGCACCCGCCCCTGGGACTTCGTCCAGGCGGGCGACCCGCGCACGGTCGCGGACCTCGTCAAGCCCGAGGGCCTGCGGTGGATCGCCTCGTTCGCGCAGGGCATCGGACCGACCCTCGACCTGATCATCCCGAAGGACGCGAGCGGCAAACTCGGCACGCCGACCACGCTGGTCCGGGACGCGCACGCGGAGGGGCTGATCCTGCACCCGTACACAATGCGGAACGAGAACTCCTTCCTGCCCGCCGACTTCCGGCGCGGCACCGACCCGAACGCGTACGGCGACGCCTTCGGCGCCCTCAAGGTCTACTTCGAGCAGGGCATCGACGGCATCTTCACCGACAACCCGGACACGGGACTGCTCGCCCGCGCCGACTTCGTCGACGGCTGACCCGCCGCAGCGCGCGGCGACCGCCGGGCAGGGGCACCCGCCGCTGCCCGGCGGGCGTGCGTCAGCGGCTGAACGGCAGTCATGCGGTCGGGTGAGAGCGGGCCGCCGTCGAAACCACAGCTCGCGGCGGTGACGTCCCGCCGGACATGACCCCCCGCGAAGACATCGCCTTCCTGCCTGCCCTCACCACGCAGCCCGCTACGGAGGGCGGACACCGCCGTCCGGCCCTCGGCGCCGCCGCATCCGGCGCGGCCTCGTCCGGCGCCGCGTCGCCCGGTGCGGCGAGCGCGCTCGTACGCGTGCTGCAGCCGCTCGTCGTCGCGGAGGCCGGAGCGGAGGCGGACGACAGTGCCCTGGACTCCGGGGACATCGAACAGGACGTGTGGGTACGGCTGCTGGAACGGCTCGACGCCGAAGGGCCGCCCGCCGACGCGGCCGGCTGGGTCCGCGGAGCCGTACGCGACGAGGCCCGCCGCGCCCGGCGGCGGGTCCTGCGGGAGCGGCCCTACGCGGACGAACCGGCGGCGGGACCCACGGCGTGCCCTGAGCGGGCGGCCCTCGTCGCCGAACGGCGCCGGGTGTTGCGTGCCGCGGTGGCCCGTACTCCAGGACACTGTCCGCGGCTGCTGACTGCGATGCTGTCCCCGGTGGACCCCACCTACCGAGAAATCGCAGGACAGTTGGGTATCTCACAAGGAAGTCTGGGGCCAATGCGTTCCCGTTGCCTGGGATGTCTGCGCAGAATGCTCGGGGCAGAGGTTGCGGCTCCTGAACTCCGGGGAAAGGAGCGGTAGACAACCGGGCGACAGGTGAGCGGGAGGCATGCACACATGGGTATGAGCGTGAGCATCTCAGCGGCGGCGGCGCAGGACGCCGAGCACATCCTCAAGCTGCAGTACCTGTGCTACCAGAGCGAGGCGGAGCTCTACGGCGACTACGGCATCGAACCGCTCACCCAGACCCTCGACGACCTGCGGGCCGAGCTGGCTCGCGGACACGCCCTCGTGGCCCGCCTCGGCGAGGAGGTCATCGCGTCCGTACGCGGCGAGATCGACGACGCAGGCACGGCCAGGATCGCCAAGCTCATCGTCCACCCGCGGATGCAGCGCCACGGCCTCGGCGGACGGCTGCTCGACGCCATCGAGACGCACTTCGCGGGCGAGCCGGCCGCCAAGCGCTTCCAGCTCTTCACCGGCCACCGCAGCGAGGGCAATCTGCGGCTCTACCGCAGCCACGGCTACGCACCCGTGTCCACCCGCGAGGTCGGCCCGAGGCTGACGCTGATCACCCTGGAGAAGGACGCCGACGCTCGGGACTACGCCGCGAGCGCGTAGCGGACGAACGCCCGGCTCAGCGCCGGGCCTTGCGCAGCCACAGGATTCCCGTGACCGGCAGCAGCACCGGGATGAAGAGGTAGCCCATTCCGTAGTCGGACCACACCGTGGCATCCGGGAACGCGGACGGATCCGCCAGCGTCCAGGTGCCCACGACCAGTACGCCCACGAGCTCGGCGGCGCAGCACACCAGCGCCGCCCTGCGGGCCGCCTCCCCGCCGCGCACCAGGGTGTACGTGATGAACGCGTACACGACGGCGGCGATCGCCGAGAGGGAGTAGGCGAGCGGGGCCCGTTCGTACTCCGTGGCGATCTGGTAGACCGAGCGCGACACCGCGCCCACCGACATCACGCCGTACAGCCAGACGACCAGTACGCCGGGGCCGCGGACCAGCCGGGTCCGCGGTCCGCCCGGCCGCTCCTCGGTGACGCCGGTGGCGTCGGTGGCGGCGTCGGTCATCGTCAGGCCTTCCAGATGTCGTAGAGCCGTACTTCCAGGACGGCGAGGACCACGGCACCCGCCGCGACCGTCACCGAACCCCAGCGCGTCCGCTCGGTCAGCGACAGGAAGCCGGCCGCCGGGATCGCGGCGAACGTGCCGAGCAGATACGCGACGAAGATCACCGAGCCCTCGTCGGCCTCTTCGCCACGGGCCAGCTGCACGATCCCCGTCACCAGCTGGGCCAGCGCCAGCACCGTCACCACGGCCATGCCGATGAAGTGCCAGTCCTTCGTCGGCTGGTCCCGGTACGCGGCGAAACCGCACCAGGCGGCGAGGGCGAGCGCGGCCGCGGAGAGGGCGATCGTGAGGGCGTCGAGCATGCAGCCGAGGGTATTACGGGCCGAGCGGCCCCTGGTGCTCGCCCCCCGTGCCCGGACCGGGGCCGGGAACCGTGCCGGACGCGGTGGGGCCCGGACGCGGTCCGGCATCGTGCCCGGAACGACCGTGGTCTTGGCCTTGGCCTTGGCCACAACGAGCCGGCCGAGCTTCTCCCGGACGTCGTCGTCAAGGACCCTCTCCGCCGTGGCCCCGCCGGCCACGGCCCATGGGATCGAGGGCACCGCGGCCGGCCGGGCTGTCCGCACTCCGGATCAAGCGAGTCCGCTATACGGACACCGGTGATCCGCTCGCACGCGTGTCTGCTTTACTTGCCCGCATGACCACGACGAGCAGCCGCACCCTTGCGACCGAGGCGAACACGACGCCCGGTGCTCGTTGTATGTGTCGAATGTGCGCCTTCTGAGGGCCCCTGCCTGAGCCTCGCGCCCCGAAGCGAGACCCGACAGCCACGCCGCGTCCGCCGAAGACTGCCGGACCGGTCTGCCCCGCGTGCACGCTGCCACCCAGTCACCCGTGCTGCGCCCTGCTGTCCCCAAGACGACATGCCCCGTGCCCGGCGGAACCGCACGCCGTGCACTCGACAGTGACGGAAACCCCTGTGATCACCACTACGGGCCTCACCAAGGTCTATCAGTCGCGAGGCCGCGACGTCACCGCTCTGGACGGCGTCGACCTGCACGTCCGTGAGGGCGAGGTCTTCGGCGTCATCGGCCGCAGCGGCGCCGGAAAGTCCTCCCTCATCCGCTGCGTCAACCTGCTGGAGCGTCCCACCTCCGGCACCGTGACCGTCGACGGCGTCGACCTCACCGCCCTCGCGGGCCGCGGCAACCGCGCCGGCAAGGAACTGCGCCGGGCGCGCAGCCGCATCGGCATGGTCTTCCAGCACTTCAACCTGCTGTCCTCGCGCAGCGTCAAGGACAACATCGAGCTGCCCCTGGAGATCCTCGGCGTCTCCGGTGCCGAGCGCTCCCGCCGCGCCCTCGAACTCCTCGACCTCGTCGGCCTCGCCGACAAGGCCAAGGCATACCCCGGACAGCTCTCCGGCGGCCAGAAGCAGCGCGTCGGCATCGCCCGCGCCCTCGCCGGAAATCCGAAGGTGCTCCTCTCCGACGAGGCCACCAGCGCCCTCGACCCGGAGACAACCCGCTCGATCCTCCAGTTGCTGCGCGACCTCAACCGGCAGCTCGGACTCACCGTCCTCCTCATCACCCACGAGATGGACGTCGTCAAGACGGTCTGCGACTCGGCGGCCCTGATGAAGCAGGGCCGGATCATCGAGTCCGGCACGGTGAGCGAACTGCTCGCCACGCCCGGCTCCGAGCTCGCCCAGGAGCTGTTCCCGGTCACCGGGGCCGCCTCGGGCCCTGACCGTACGGTCGTCGACGTCACCTTCCACGGTGAGGCCGCCACCCAGCCGGTGATCTCGCAGCTCTCGCGCACGTACAACATCGACATCTCGATCCTCGGCGCCGCGATGGACACCGTCGGCGGAAAGCAGATCGGCAGGATGCGCATCGAACTGCCCGGCCGTTACGAGGAGAACGTCGTACCCGTCGGCTTCCTGCGCGAACAGGGCCTCCAGGTCGAGGTCGTCGACGAGGACACGCCGGCCGCCGCCGTGCCGGCACAGAACACCCCGCTGGTGAAGGAGACCGTCAAGTGACCTGGTCCGAGATGCAGCCGCTGCTGACCCAGGGCACCATCGACACCCTCTACATGGTGCTCTGGTCCACGGTCGTCACCGTCGCCGGCGGACTTCCGCTCGGCATTCTGCTGGTCCTCACCGACAAGGGCGGACTGCTGCAGAACACCCCGGTGAACAAGGTCGTCGGCGTGATCGTGAACATCGGCCGCTCGCTGCCGTTCATCATCCTGCTCATCGCGCTGATCCCCTTCACCACCGCGGTGGTCGGCACCTTCATCGGCCCCACCGCCATGATCGTGCCGCTCGCCGTCGGCGCCATCCCCTTCTTCGCGCGACTCGTCGAGACGGCGATCCGCGAGGTCGACCACGGACTGGTCGAAGCGGTCCAGTCCATGGGCGGTTCCATCCCGACGATCATCCGCAAGGTGCTGCTCCCGCAGGCCCTGCCCTCGATCGTCGCCGCGATCACCACCACCGTGATCGTCCTCGTCGGCTACTCGGCGATGGCCGGCGCGGTCGGCGGCGAGGGCCTCGGATCCAAGGCCGTCACCTACGGCTTCCAGCGCTTCGAGACCCAGTTCATGCTCATCACCGTCGTCATCCTGATCGCCGTCGTCACCGCCGTACAGCTGATCGGCGACGGAGTCGTGCGCCTGCTGGCCCGCCGCGGCCGCACCGCCTGACCTCATCTGCCCCCCATGGCCCGCACTCCTTGTCCGGGCGTCACCACCGCAACACCAGAAAGAGGCACTTTTCGTGCGTAACCACCGCAAGACCATCAAGCTCACCGCGGCCGCTGCCGCCACCGCAGCCCTCACCCTCGGCCTCACTGCCTGCGGCACCGCCTCCGACCCGGGCGCCAAGGCCGACTCCGGCGACAAGGCCGCCGGGTCCAAGCCGCTCGTCGTCGCCGCGTCCCCGACGCCGCACGCCGACATCCTGAACTTCGTCAAGAAGAACCTTGCCGACAAGGCCGGCCTCGAGCTGGAGGTCAAGGAGTTCACGGACTACGTCCTGCCCAACACCGCCACCCAGCAGGGCCAGGTCGACGCCAACTTCTTCCAGCACAAGCCGTACCTGGACGACTTCAACAAGAAGAACAACACGACCATCGTCCCGGTCGTCAACGTCCACCTCGAGCCGCTCGGCCTCTACTCCAAGAAGGTCACGTCCCTCAAGGACATCAAGGCCGGCCAGACGATCGCCGTCCCCAACGACACCACCAACGAGGGCCGCGCGCTCCAGCTGCTCGCGGAGAACGGCCTCATCACCCTCAAGCCGGGTGTCGGCACCAACGCCAAGCTCTCCGACATCACCGACAAGAAGGGCCTGGAGTTCAAGGAGCTGGAGGCCGCCACCGTGCCCCGCGCCCTGAACGACGTCGACGCCGCCGTCATCAACGGCAACTACGCCATCGAGGCCGACCTCGCGCCCGCCAAGGACTCCCTGGTGCTGGAGAAGGCGGAGGGCAACCCCTACGCCAACTTCCTCGCCGTCAAGGAGGGCAACGAGAAGGACCCGCGCGTCGAGAAGCTCGCGAAGCTCCTCAACTCCCCTGAGGTGAAGAAGTACATCGAGGACACCTACGACGGTTCCGTCGTCCCGGCCTTCGGTGCCGCCGCCAAGTAACGGCACACGTAAGGACCTTGTGGGCGAAGGCCCCGCGCATCCCCGTGGTGCTCGGGGCCTTCGGCGTCACCGCCGCGTTTCCTTCGGCATGTCCTCCGCGTACCGACCCGGCCATGCACATCCCTCACCCGATGCTGCATGCTGTGCCCTTACGGCCTTCACGACATTCACGACGGTCTTCGGCATGGAGCTGCGCATGACTACCACCTTCCCGGACATCTCCATCAGCACGGAGCGGTTGGTCCTGCGCGCCTTCGAGGACGCCGACATCCCGGCCCACACCGAGATGATGAACGACGAGATGGTCACCACCTGGACCTCCGTGCCCCACCCGTACACCCAGCAGGACGCCGAGGACTGGGTGCGCAGGATCGCTCCTGCTGAGCGCGCGGAGGGCCGGGGCATCGTCTTCGCCGTCACCGAGTTCCTCACCCAGCGGCTCGTCGGCATCGTGTATCTGCAGAACACCGACTGGCGTGTCCTCGCCGCCGAGGCCGCCTATGCCACCGCCCCCTGGGCGCGCGGCGAGGGCTATGCCACCGAATCCATGCTCGCCGTCGCCCAGTGGCTCTTCCGCGACCAGAAGTTCGAGCGACTGGAGATCCGGACGGCCGCCGACAACACCGCATCGCAGCAGGTCGCCCAGAAGATCGGCTGCATCAGCGAAGGTGTCCTGCGCAACGCCTGGATAGCGCGCACCCGGACCGAGACCGGCTGGGCGGACATCAGAACCGACCTGATCGTCTGGAGCCTGCTCCCCGAGGACCTCGACGGCGTCGCCGACCAGATGGCCGATGCCGGATATTCCTCCTTCGCCGACTGGAACTGATACCAGGTACGCTCACGACCTGGGACAACGTCGGCGAGACCGTCGGCGACCTCAGCGAACTCCAGGAGACAGACGACGATGGCCGACCGGGTCACGGTGATCGGCTGGGACGGTTCACCCCTGCCCTCGGCCGCCAGGTCCGCCCTTGCCGCCGCCACGCTCGTCGCCGGCGCCGCCCACCATCTGGCGCTCCCCGAGGTGCCCGCGGGCGCCGAGCGCATCCGGCTCGGCAGCGTCGATCTCGCAGCCCGCAGGATCGCCGCGCACCGCGGCAGCCCCGTCGTCCTGGCCGACGGCGACCCCGGCTTCTTCGGCGTCGTACGGACGCTCAGGGCACCGCAGCACGGACTCGAGGTCGAGGTCGTCCCCGCCGTCTCGTCCGTCGCCACCGCCTTCGCCCGCGCCGGGATGCCCTGGGACGACGCCCAGGTCGTCGTCGCCCACGGCCGTACGCTCCGGCGTGCGGTCAACGTCTGCCGCGCCCACACCAAGGTCGCCGTCCTCACCTCACCCGGAGCGGGCCCGGCCGAACTCGCCCTCCTCCTCGAGGGCGTCCACCGCACCTTCGTGATCTGCGAGGAGCTCGGCACCGAGCGCGAACAGGTCACCGTGCTCACCTCCGACAAGGTCGCCGACCACACCTGGCGAGACCCGAACGTCGTCATCGTCATCGGGGGCGCCGCGTCGGTGACCGGCGGAGGCTGGGTGGCCGGGCGCGAGCCCGGCTACCCCTCGCAGGTGCGCGGCTGGGCGCTGCCCCCGGAGCCCGACCGGGAGGACGTCCGGGAGAGCGGCCGCGAGCACATGGGCGAGCATGTCCGGCCGGGCGAGCACGCCCGGCCGCCGCTCGGCGAGGGCGAGTCGGTGCAGCTGCGCGCCGCGCAGCTGGCCCGCCTCGGCCCGCGCCTCGGCGACCTCGTCTGGGACATCGGCTGCGGCAGCGGGGAGCTGGCCGCCGACGCCGCGCGCTTCGGCGCCGCGGTCATCGCGGTCGACGACGACCCCGCCGCCTGTCTGCGCACCGAAGCCGCCGCGCGCCGCCACGGCGTTCAGCTCGAGACTGTTCGCGGCCGTGCGCCGCACGTGCTGGAGCGGCTGCCCGAGCCCGATGTCGTACGCATCGGTGGCGGGGGAGTGCCCGTGGTCACCGCCTGCGCCGACCGGCGTCCCGAGCGCATCGTCACCCATGCCTCCACGCGCGACGAGGCCGAGGCGATCGGCGCGGCCCTGGCCGACGGCGGCTACGCCGTCGAATGCGCCCTGCTCCAGTCCGTCGAGCTGGACCCCGGCGCCTGGTCGGAGCGCGAGCGGTCGGTCGTTTTCCTGCTCGCCGGCCACCGGCGGGATCAGGCCCTCTGACGCCCCCTGCCCCTGGCGCCGTACGGCGGCGCGGTAGGCTGGCCGATCGTTGTACCGCAGCCGGCCGTTCGTCGATTCGTTCGTCAATGTCCGGAAAAGGGGACCGTTTTGGGTCCTGCTGTGGTACGGCGCGACCGGGGGACGCGCAACGTGGCGCAGTCCACAGCGAACCGTGGCGGATCCTGCTGCCATGGGGGCGAACGGCCACGACAATGCTTGGTGTCTGTGGGCTTTTCGTGCCGCGCGGCGCACACGCTCGTTCTTGTACTGACGGGCGCCATGTGTGTGCCGCGATCGGGCGCCCCGGGCGAAGGTCTGAAGGAGCACAACCGATGGGCGAGGGGTACGCATGACTGACACCGGCCAGATCCCGGGCGAGGGGCTGCCGGAGAACGCAGGCATGGTGGAGCAGCCGGGCATCCCCGCTCCGGGCGCATACACCTTCCTCGACCCCTCCGAGCACGCAGCCGAATCCGCCGGCGAGGACGACGACCTGCTGCTGATGCCGGGCGCGCAGGGTGCGTGGAGCGAGCCGCAGTCGATGGTTCCGCCGGCCGCGTCCGCGCCCCCGGTCGTGCCGCCTGCCGCTCCCGTGGCGTCACAGGCCCCGGCCGCGACCGCCGCGCAACTGCCCATGGAGGGCGCGGCTCCGGGCGCTGCCGCCGCGGCCGTTCAGGCGGCCGTGCAGCAGGCGATGCCGCAGCAGGCGATGCCGCAGCCGGTGGCGCCGGAGGCGGTGGCGCATGTGGTGCCCGCGCCGGCGGAGTCGATGACGGCGGAGCCCGTCGCGCCGGCCGCGCCGATGGCCCCGGAGACCGCGTCGGTCCCCGGGTCCGGAGTGCCCGTCGCCCCGGAGCCGGTGGTCCACGAGCAGGTCGCGGCCGAGCCGGTCATGGCCGAGCAGGTCGTCCCCGTACCGCACCAGGTCGCGCCCGAGCCGCTGGTCCACGCGCACGCGGTGCACGAGGCGGGGGCGCACGAGGCCGGCGGCCGGGACTCCGGTTCGCTCGACCTCGGTGGCGTACGTGTCCCGCCGCCCGCGTCCGCCCCCACGCCTCCTCCAGCGCGTCGTCCGCTCCACATGGGCCCGCCGGTGCCCGACGCCACCGGTGGTGTCGTGCGCTCCCTCTCGGACCGCGGACCGGCCGGGCAGCCGGCCGGCGGGGGCGGCCACACGCCGCCGCACCCCATGGCCGTCCGCCATGCGGGCCCGCCGACCACGGGGCCCGAGTACCTCGACGTAGCGCGCGAAGGGGCGGCGGTGCTCGCCGCGCCGCAGCTGGGCGAGATTCCGCCGCAGGGCGCGGCCCCGTGGACTCCCGTGCCCGGGGCGCCCGTCGTCGCGGCTCCAGCAGAAACGGTCGTCCCTGAGGCCGTTCAGGTCGCCTCCGACACGGCCCTGGCTGCCCCTGCGGCCGCCCCGGCCGCTGTCCCGGCCGAGGCCCCCGTCATGGCTCCGGAGCCCGTGCCCGTCGGGCAGTTCGTGCCCGTGGAGGGCTCGCTTCCGACCACGCCGCACCTGGCCCCGTCACCGGTCGCCGTGATGGTTCCGGCCGAGGAGGAGCGCTTCGCGACGGAGCCCGTTGCCGTCGCGCCCGAACCGCAGGCCGTGGAGGCGGCAGCCGAGTCGGTGGAGTCGGCAGCCGAGCCCGCCCCCGCGGAGGAGCCGGCGGAGCCCGCCGAGCAGGCCGCCGTCGCCGACCCCGCAGCCGAAGTTCCCGCAGCCGAAGTTCCATCAGCCGAAGCTCCCGCCTCGGAAGGTCCCGCAGCCGAAGGTCCCGCCTCGGAAGGTCCCGCAGCCGAAGGTCCCGTTTCCGAGGAGCCCGCTCCCGCACCCGAGCCGGAGCCCGAGGCGATCGCCGTCGTACCCGCCTCCCGCAACGGCGGCGGTGACGACGAGCCGGCGGCGCAGCCCATGGAGGAGCCCATGGAGGAGCCCACGGGCGAGCCCGAGCTGCTCGACGAACCGGCGGAACCGCAGGCGGCCGAGGAGACGGAGCCTCCGTCGGAGCCGGTCGTCCCGGACGGCGAAGCCGTCACCAGCACCGGCAGCACCCCCGTTCCCGTATCAGCCCCCGCCCCCGGCTACGACGACGCCGAGCGCGAGGCCGTGCTCCGCGTGATGCGCGAGCGCCGCGACATCCGCAACGGCTTCCGCTCCGACCCCATCCCGCACGAGGTGCTCCTCCGGGTTCTGGAGGCCGCGCACACCGCGCCCAGCGTCGGCCACTCGCAGCCCTGGGACTTCGTCGTCATCCGCTCCGCCGAGACGCGCCGCACGATGCACGAACTGGCGCAGCGTCAGCGCGAGGCCTACGCCAAGTCGCTGCCGAAGGGCCGGGCGAAGCAGTTCAAGGAACTGAAGATCGAGGCGATCCTCGACACGCCGGTGAACATCGTGGTCACGGCCGACCCGACGCGCGGCGGCCGCCACACCCTCGGCCGGCACACCCAGCCGCAGATGGCCCCGTACTCCTCGGCCCTCGCCGTCGAGAACCTGTGGCTCGCCGCCCGCGCCGAGGGTCTCGGGGTGGGCTGGGTCAGCTTCTTCGACGAGCGCGAGATGGTCCGCGCGCTCGGCCTTCCGGAACACCTCGAGGTCGTGGCCTACCTGTGCGTCGGTTACGTCGACGAGTTCCCCGAGGAGCCCGAGCTGATGCAGGCGGGCTGGTCCAAGCGCCGCCCGCTGTCCTGGGTCGTCCACGAGGAGACGTACGGCCGCCGCGCCCTGCCCGGCGAGGAGCCGCACGACCTGCTCCAGGAGACCGTCTCCAACATCCGTCCCCTGGACGCCAAGGCGCTCGGTGAGGCCTGGGAGCGGCAGAAGCGGATGACCAAGCCGGCCGGAGCGCTCGGCATGCTGGAGATCATCTCCGCGCAGCTGGCCGGGCTGTCCCGGTTGTGCCCGCCGCCGATCCCGGAGCCTGCGGCGGTCGCGATCTTCGCGGGGGACCACGGCGTGCACGCGCAGGGCGTCACCGCCTGGCCTCAGGAGGTGACCGGCCAGATGGTCGCGAACTTCCTCGGCGGCGGAGCCGTGTGCAACGCCTTCGCCAACCAGGTCGGCGCGGAGGTCTGCGTCATCGACGTCGGCGTGGCGTCCGACCTGCCGGCCACGCCCGGCCTGCTGCCGCGCAAGGTCCGCCCCGGCACGGCCGACTTCACGACGGGGCCCGCGCTCACGCGCGACGAGGTGCTCGCCGCGATCGAGGTCGGCATCGAGACGGCCCGCGATCTGGTCGCCGCCGGCAACAAGGCGCTGCTCACCGGTGAGATGGGCATCGCCAACACGACGGCGTCGGCCGCGCTGATCTCCGTGTACACGGGGGTGGACGCGGCGGAGGTCACCGGGCGCGGTACCGGCATCAACGACGAGATGCACGCGCGGAAGGTCGATGTCGTCCGGCGCGCGCTGGAGCTCCACCAGCCCGACCCGGCCGACCCGGTCGGCGTCCTCGCGGCGGTGGGCGGTCTGGAGCACGCGGCGCTGGTGGGCTTCATCCTGGGCGGCGCGTCGCTGCGTACGCCGGTCGTCCTGGACGGTGTGTCGGCGGGCGCTGCGGCGCTGGTCGCCCGCGCGGTCGCGCCCGAGGCTCTCGCGGCCTGCATCGCGGGCCACCGCAGCGCGGAGCCCGGCCATGTCGCGGCCCTCAACAAGCTCGGCCTGCGCCCCCTGGTCGACCTCGACCTCCGCCTCGGCGAGGGCACGGGCGCGCTCCTGGCCCTCCCGCTGGTCCAGAGCGCTGCCCGCGCGATGCACGAGGTCGCGACGTTCGACTCGGCGGGCGTCACGGAGAAATAGCCCGGCCGCCCGCGGTACCGGGGCTTGCCCGGTACCGCGGGCGTGGCCGGTGTGTCCGTCCTCAATCGCCGGACGGGCCGGGTGGATGGGGTTGCCCGGTACCGGGTGACCGCGACGCCGTATCGTGGTCGCCAGGACCCTCATCCCCGTCCCCACCAGCCGCTTCACCGTCGCAGCGGCCCCGCACCGCCGCCCCGAGGAGCCGCACCGCCATGGCCGAGCACGTCGAGAACGTCGAGAACGTCGAGCACCCCGCGTACCCCGTAGGACTCCGCCTCTCCGGCCGCCGCGTCGTCGTCATCGGCGGCGGCCAGGTCGCCCAGCGCCGTCTGCCGGCGCTCATCGGGGCCGGCGCCGACGTCACCCTGATCTCGCCGTCGGCGACGCCGTCCGTCGAGGCCATGGCGGAGGCCGGCGAGATCAGCTGGACGAAGCGCCGCTACGAGGACGGGGACCTCGCCGACACCTGGTACGTGCTTGTCGCCACCTCCGACCCCGCCGCCAACGAGGCCGCGTCCGCCGAGGCCGAGCGGACCAGGACCTGGTGCGTACGCTCCGACGACGCCGAGGCGGCCACCGCCTGGACCCCGGCCACCGGCCGCAGCGAGGGCGTGACCGTCGCGGTCCTCACCGGGAAGGACCCCCGCCGCTCCGCCGCCGTGCGCGACGCCATCGTCGAGGGCCTCCGCGACGGGTCCCTCGCCGCACCCCACCGCCGCGCCCGCGCCCCCTTCGTCGCGCTGGTCGGCGGCGGTCCCGGCGACCCTGACCTGATCACGGTCCGGGGCCGCCGCCTCCTCGCCGAGGCCGATGTCGTCATCGCCGACCGCCTCGGCCCGCGCGACCTGCTCGACGAACTCCCTCCGCATGTCGAGGTGATCGACGCCGCGAAGATCCCGTACGGCCGCTTCATGGCCCAGGAGGCCATCAACAACGCGCTCATCGAGCACGCCAAGGCGGGCAAGTCGGTGGTCCGCCTCAAGGGCGGCGACCCGTTCGTCTTCGGCCGCGGCATGGAGGAGGCCCAGGCACTCGCCGAGGCGGGCATCGCCTGCACGGTGGTCCCCGGAATCTCCAGCGCGATCTCGGTCCCCGGCGCAGCGGGCATCCCGGTCACCCACCGGGGCGTCGCCCACGAGTTCACGGTCGTCAGCGGCCATGTCGCGCCGGACGACCCGCGTTCCCTCGTCGACTGGAAGTCGCTCGCCAAGCTGACCGGCACCCTCGTGATCCTCATGGGTGTCGACAAGATCGGCGCGATCGCCGAGGCGCTCATCGCCCACGGCAAGGCGCCCGACACCCCGCTCGCCCTCGTCCAGGAGGGCACGACGGCCGCCCAGCGCCGCGTGGACGCCACGCTCGCGACGGTCGCGGAGACGGTCAGCGCCCAGGACGTCCGGCCTCCGGCCGTCATCGTCATCGGCGATGTCGTCGCCGAGGGCCCACAGAAGTAACCAGCGGTAACCAATCCCCGCCCGAGCCGTTGGCACCTCCCCCCGGACAAGGCAGTATCACCCTGTGGCTGATCTCATCACCGTCGACGACCCCGACGACCCGCGTCTGCGCGACTACACGGGCCTGACCGACGTCGAGCTGCGGCGTAAGCGCGAGCCCGCCGAGGGCCTCTTCATCGCCGAGGGCGAGAAAGTCATCAGACGGGCCAAGGACGCCGGTTACGAGATGCGCTCGATGCTGCTCTCGGCCAAGTGGGTCGACGTCATGCGGGATGTCATCGACGAGCTCCCGGCCCCTGTGTACGCCGTGAGCCCGGAGCTCGCCGAACGCGTCACCGGCTACCACGTGCACCGCGGGGCGCTCGCCTCCATGCAGCGCAAGCCGCTGCCGACGGCCGACGAACTGCTCCGGAGCGCCCGCCGGGTCGTGGTCATGGAGGCGGTCAACGACCACACCAACATCGGCGCGATCTTCCGCAGCGCGGCCGCACTCGGTATGGACGCCGTACTGCTGTCGCCCGACTGCGCGGACCCGCTGTACCGCCGCTCGGTGAAGGTCTCCATGGGCGCCGTCTTCTCCGTCCCGTACGCCCGCCTGGACACCTGGCCCAAGGGCCTGGAGGCGGTACGGGAGGCGGGCTTCAAGCTGCTCGCCCTCACCCCGGACGAGAAGGCCTCGGCCATCGACGAGGCGGCTCCCCACCGGATCGACCGGGTCGCGCTGATGCTCGGCGCCGAGGGCGACGGACTGTCCACGCAGGCCCTGGTGGCGGCCGACGAGTGGGTACGCATCCCCATGGCGCACGGCGTGGACTCGCTGAACGTGGGCGCGGCGGCCGCGGTCGCCTTCTACGCGGTCGCCACGGGCCGCCCCGACAGCGCCTAGGTGTATTGACCCGCAGCGTTGTTGACGCGGCTGATCGGAGGTTGCCCTCCGATTGCGGTGTGGCAGCGGTGGTGGTTGTAGGTGTGGAGG
>NZ_JBSFHO010000022.1:0-141248 GCF_053597075.1 Streptomyces sp. NPDC001514 | reverse complement strand
GTTGCCCGCCCGGCAGCCACTAGATGTCACGATCCGGCACTCGAACATCCCGAGGAACAACCGCTCTCTCGGAACGCCCTTAGCAAGGGATTAGGCAGCCACCATGGGGCGAGCCTCGAAGATCACGGCCCCGATCGGGCTATTGCGGGCAGGCGAGGAGCCAGCCCGATTCGCGGCCAGCGTAAGGGGCCATGATCTCTCGCCCCATGGTGGCTCCCGCCCAAAGCCGCTACACCGCCCGTTGCGCCCGCGTCGCCGTCCCGACTGCTATCCGCCGAAGCCTCGCCCGTTGTTCGTGGACGTTGCGGACCAAGCAGCATCGGCGGCAAGAGGGCCCGTGACCACCTCCATCACCCTGACGCAGCGTCCCTATCTGCCTGGGCTTTCCGGCGAGCCTCCGCAATATGCGTAGGTCTGAAGGCTGCTGCTTTCCTCCTCGCTGCCTGCGCCTCGGCCGGGCGGTCCAACCCCTCCCACACAAGACCGAGGGTGCCCAGGGAGTCCGCGAAGCCGGGAAGGTAGCGGTGGGCGTCGGCCCTTTGCAACCCACGGAAGAGGTCAACGGCTTCCTGGGCGAGCGGCAGCGCCTCGGCCGGGCGATCGAGCTCCGCCAGCGCAAGGCCAAGGGTGTCCAGGGAGTCGGCGAGCTCCGGGCGGTAGCGGTCGGGGTCGGTCTCGGCCAGGCCACGGTAGAGGCCAACGGCTTCCTGGACAGGTGATAGCGCCTTGGCCCAGCCATCCAGGTCCGCTAGCACAAGACCGAGGGTGTTCAGGGAGTCGGCGAGCTCCGGGCGGTAGCGGTCGGGGTCGGTCTCGGCCAGGCCACGGTGGTGGGCAACGGCTTTCCTGGCCGCCCGCACCCTCCTCGCCGCCACCAGCTCACCGACGATCACCGCACCTCCGGCCCCGACAGCGCCCCAGGGCCACGAGGCCCATCCGCCGGACCCAACTGCGATGCTCGTCCCCACCACCCCTCCTTGGACGGCATCCACGCCCCAGCGACGCCAACGTCTCCGCGCCATGACTTCACCGTTCCCAGTCCTGGCCGGCCAGTGGCCGCACTCCGTCCCCCGTGTGCACGTAGTGACCGGCGGTTCGGTGCTGCAGAGCGGAGCCCGTGCCCGCGGCTGAGCTGCCTTCCAGCAGCGGAGTACACCACCTTGGCCGCTGGCCACCGGCGTCGCCCCTGTGACCAGTGTTGAACAGTGCGGCAGTCCTCAGCAAACCGCCATGCGGGTAGTTCGCCGGAGGGGGTCGATGTGTGCCACAGGCGTGCCATGGCGGGCGTAGCGGGCGACCCCGCCTGGGTGGACGCAGCACTCCGCACGGTGCTCCTTGCTTCACCTGACCTGCTCTTCAGCGATCCAGAGGCGGCGTGGCTCCCGTGATGCCGGCGCGGTCGCGGACCGGAGGCGACTCCAGCCGGACTGTCTGGTGACATCAGTGGCTGACACCAACGGTGGCGAATCGGAGCGTTCTCCGGCGATCACTTCACTGCGGCGATCCGCAGGCACCCGCTGCATCCCTTGGCGTAACAGGGGTCTCGGACCGACCTGATAAGGATGAGGCTCCAATCCCAAGCCCCAACAAGAAGGGGCAGTATGCAGACGGTCGTTCTGGGCCCCTGGGCCGGCCAAAGTCGCTACGCAGACCGCGTGGCCTGGTAAACAGGCTCACGCAGTGCACTGGCCCCGCATGGCGCTCCGGCCGAGCTCAGAAGCTCCTCAAGCTTTTCAGCCCTGGGTACCGCGAGCCCGAAGAGCATGTCATGGTCACCCCACGCTGAATGAACCGAGCAGCCACAGAGGGGGATCCGTGATCGAGCTTGGCGTCATGTTCGGACTCATGGGTGTGACGGCGTTTGCCTTGATCGTCAAGCTGTTGCGGCGCAACCGCACGGAGAACGTCGACGGACTCCTCATCGAGCAAGCGAGCCGGGTACAGGCGCACAACGACCGAGTTACCTACAGCTCCACCGCAGTGCATAACTCTTCACCGACTCGCGACCACTACCGCCCCTAGCTCCGAGACCGTCGGCGTGTCGGTAGGGAACGGCCGATCCGTGCCTCTTCGTGCCCGATCAGCCCGGCGGTGAATCAGGCAGTACAGCAGCTCCGTACCGCAACCTCAGCAACCGTTCCCGGCCGCTACCGTCTCTCCGGTGCCTCGTAGCGGCCGGAGTGGCCATTGCTGCCCGACCCGGCTAGAGCTACGGATCAGAAGGTCGCACCATGGGGCGGCACGGTACCGGTCTCTGGCGGGGCCTTCTCAGTCCAGGTCGTCTTCCGGCCCCACGTGGCGCAGCGTCGTGCGGACTGCTGCAGCGGAATCGCCCGTGATTCCCAAGCTCAGAGCGCGGGTTCGACTCCCGTCACCCGCTCCACGCGAAAGCCCCAGGCCGTCGACCCGGGGCTTCTTTGCTGTCTAGACCGGATCAGGCTTCGCGTGCCCTTCTCCCGCTCGGCGCGGACGCGGGCGTCGATCCCGTCGGCCACCTCAGGCCGGCGCTCCAAGTTCGAGTGCTGCTAGCCCAGCACGGCCCGCTCGGAGACTGCCCGGCGCCCGGCGCGAACCATCGTGTCCTTGCGGTTCACCGAAGTTCCCGTACAACTAAGCGATCCGATCACGGGTCTGATCGGGCACGGCACTTCCGTGTCCGATCTTCTAGTGGGGGTTCACCTTGCAGTTCCGCTCCACCAGCACTCGCCTCGCCACGGCCGTCCTCGTCGTCACGGCCCTCGGCGCCGGCACGCTGGCCACCGCCCCGGCCGCCTTCGCCGCCGCCGCGGGCTCCGACGCGGGCTCGGCAGCCTCGGACTATCAGCCCGCCTCCCTTCCCGTCTTCCCGGGGGACGCCCAGCTCGGGGGCGCGGGCGCCACCGGTTTCCTCACCTACTCCTTCACCCACGACGGGACCCGAGAGCTGCACTGGAGGCCGTACGGGGGCGGGGCCCCTACCCTGCTCGACTACCCCGCCGACGGCGGGTGGGCCACGTCGGGCAGCGACGTGGTCGTCCTCGGCGACGACAACTGGGTCTCCCAGATGCGTTCCCTCACCCTGCGGAACATGGCCGACCCGTCCGCCCCGGGCGTCGACATCGACCTCGGCGCGCTCGGTGCGAACTACGTGGCCGTGCTGAGCCCGACGAGCGTGCTCGCGCAGGTGTCGAAGGACGACGGCACGGCGGAGCTGCACGTCGTGAGCAAGGACGGCGCCACGACGACCAGCCGCAAGGTCTCGGGGCTGCCCGCGGACGCCACCGACTTCATCGGCTCGAAGGTTCAGGACGGCGTCGTCCTCGTCGGGTACGAGACGGGTCCGGCGGAGGCGCGGACCGGCGGCCGGGCCCTGATCGACGTGGCGGAAGGGACGGTGTCCGAGACGTACTCCTCCATCGAGTCGGGGTATGGGTTCAGCGGCCTGCTGTTCTCCGGTTCGCACGTGGCCTGGCTCGACTGGAAGTCCGGCACCGGACTGTTCGTCACGTCCGTCGACCGCAAGACGCGCGAGGAGAAGCGGACTGTCCTGGGCGCCCGCGACGGCGAGTGGTACTACGAGCTCGTGGGCGGCTGGCTGGTGTACGGCGACCCCGAGACGCCCGTCCGGGCCGTCTCCCTGACCAGCGGCGAGACCCGCGAACTCGCCGACAGCGCGTCCGGCTCGGCGGCCGCAGGCGACGGCAGCGTGATGGTGAGGGGCACGCGGGCCGCCGACGGCGACGGGCTGTTCCGGATCGAGGCCGCGGAGGACGGCACCCCGACGGTCACCAAGGTGGCGGAAGCGGGCCAGCCGGTCGGTGTGGAGATCGAGCAGGTCCACATCCCGGAGGTGGCGTACCTCGACCAGACCGGCGGCAAGGTGACGCTGGGCTGGACGCTGTCCCGTCCCAACGCCCGCCTGGACGTCACGCTCACGCACCTCGCCACGGGCAAGGAGTTCCGGACGAGCGTGAACGCCCCGGCCTCCGGCTCCCTCTTCAGCTACACCTGGGACGGCACCATCGGCGGGGTGGACGCGCCGAACGGCAAGTACGGGGTGATGGTCGACGCGACGCCGCTCGACGGCATCGGTGAGCCCGGCTACCAGAATTCCCTCATGACGGTCGCCCGGACGAGCAACCCGCACGACTACACCGACAACGGCTCCACCGACGTCCTTGCCCGGGACGCGTCCGGCGTGCTGTGGCGCGACGACCTGCGGGACCGGCCGGTGAACGGGCAGGTCAAGCCCGCCCAGCGCACCCGGGTCGGCGCGGGCTGGCAGACGTACAAGCAGATCGAGGCCGTCGGCAACCTCGCGGGCAACCAGGCCGGCGACCTGGTCGCCCTCGACGGCTCCGGCGTGCTCTGGCACTACCTCGGCAAGGGCGACGGCACCTTCACGCCCCGCGCCCGCGTCGGCGCCGGCTGGCAGATCTACAACAAGCTCACCGGCGGCTCGGACCTCGACGGCGACGGCCGCACCGACCTCCTCGCCACGGACACCGCTGGCGTGCTGTGGTTCTACAAGGGCACGGGCTCCGCCACCGCCCCCTTCGCCACCCGCGTGCGAGTCGGCGGCGGCTGGGGCATCTACAACCAGCTCACCGCCGTCGGGAACATCGCCGGTACGGCCGCCGGCGACCTGGTCGCCCGCGACAAGGACGGCGTCCTCTGGCTGTACCAGGGCAACGGCCGCCGCAGCTTCTCCACCCGCGTGCGGATCGGCGGCGGCTGGGGAGCCTTCACCCAGCTCGTCGGCGCCGGTGACGTCGACAACGACGGGCGCCCGGACCTGATCGCGTACGGGGCGGGCGGCACATACGTCTACCGCTCGACGGGCTCCACCACCGCCCCCTTGAGCCGTCAGTCGACGTCGCTGTACGCGGGGGAGGGCTCCAAGTTCAACAACATCGCATAAGAAGCAGCACCACCGTGCACCACACCAACCGGCACCACCCCCGGCTCGCCAGCGCCGTCGCGGTCACCCTCGCGGTGACCGCAGGCGCCGGGGCGGAGGAGCCGGGCCCCGCCGTCGTCAGTCCCGTCTCCCTGTTGCTGGGCGGGGGCCGTCCGGCTTTCTGTCGAGGATCTTGAGCTGTTCTTCTACGACGACTGACAGCCCTCTTTCTGCTGGGTCAACGTCGCGTCCAGATGACGAGGTGTCACCACTGACGCAGGGCCGTTGGGCCGTCTCAGTTTCCGTCTCATTCACCGACGTTCGGCACCGTTCAGTTATGGCCGGACGCGTAGTGTCGACGGCCCTCTGGTTCCAGATGAACACAGCTGAACGGCCCCGGACAGGTCTCTGACCAGCGCCAACAGACTTGGAAAGCGTGCGCCCCCAAGCCAACCGCCTTGGCCCGGGACGTGCACCGGTTCGCGCAGAGCACCCCGCTTGGTAGTCGGGCTGTACCTGCGTGTCTAACTGCGTGACAACGCCGACGAACAGCGGCGGACAACCGCGCACACCTGCGGACCATCACAGCAGGTCAGAGGTACACCAGCCCCAGGTCGAGCGCCCGCCCAAGTTGCTTCGGGACGAAGAGGTCGTGGGTTCAAATCCCGCCACCCCGACACAGGTCAGAGGCCCATTCGCGTGATCGCGAATGGACCTCTGTCGTGCTCTGGGGGCCAAACGAAATTGATCAGGCCACCGCGTCGCCCTCGATACTCGGGGGCTCGCGGTCGGGGTCCTTGTGCCGGCCGCCGCGTTCGGCCCACTGCCTTCCGGGGTGGGGCCACGGGCATGCCCTGGGCGGACAGGTCACCACCGCGCCGGTGCCCCGGCGGATGATCCGCAGCAGCCGTCGGCCCTCATAGTCATCGATCTCGCGAACCCACACACCCTCAACCACGGACCAGCAGCCTGGCCGATGCACCCGGCCCGCGCCAGGTCCTCCGTGGGCAAGTCATCGCGTCAGCGCCGGACACGGCGACCTCGTCCACTGCCCGTGTCCGCGTCGGTTTCAGGTACCGGCAGAGACAGCAGCACGGTTCCGCAACCACGCTGCCTCTGTGGTTGTGAGATTCGGGTCGGCCAGCTTGGCGTTGACCGCCTCCTGAACCCGCGGGGTGGGATCAGTGCCGCAGCCGCCCTGGATAGCTCGCAGAAGCAGGCCCCGTCCCAGACGTGCGGCGAGCCCGGGGACATCGGCGCTGCCGACGGTCACCATGGTCATCGCCACATCGGCAGCGGGATCACCAGCGCCCGCATTGCTCCAGTCGATCACCACGGGGCCGCGCCCGGTCAGAATGACGTTGCCCGGATGCAAGTCCAAGTGCAGCACCCGGTCATCACCTGCTTTGCCGAACCGCTTGGGCAGCCATGCCGGTGCCGGCAGCCCATGGAGTCGATCGTGGAGGCCGCCCAGCATTCGACCGAGGTCACGCACCCGCCACGGGCGCTGGGTCAACGCCTCCAGCATCGTCGGTCCGGTCAGCCGCTCAAGTCCATGCCGGGCACTCCGTCTTGGCGACCCGTCGCCTGCCAACAGGGCGAACGTTGCCTGCTCGCGCGCCTTTGTTTCCAAGGTGAGGTCACAGAGCCGGCATCAATGCCGCGGTACCCACCTCCTCGGTCACGGCCGTCCCTGAGCGACCGACCACGCGTGAGATCTCCTCCAGCGGGACTCCACTGTCGAACGGCAGCGACACGAACTGTGGGCCGTCGCTGTCAGCGGTTGCGTGGGACTACCAGGCCGGATTCGTAGGCGAGGACCACGAGTTGAGCACGGTCGCGGGCGTGGAGCTTGGCCATGGCCCGGTTGATGTGGGTCTTTGCGGTCAGTGGGCTGATCACCATGCGGTCGGCGATCTGGTCGTTGGACAGGCCTTGCGCGACCAGGGCGACGGCCTCGCGTTCGCGGTTGGTCAGTTCTTCCAGCCCCGTGTCGGCGCCTGTGCGGAGCGGCTGGGTGACGTACCGGTTGATCAGCTTGCGGGTGATCGACGGTGCGAGCAGGGCGTCACCGCGCGCGGCGACGCGTATGGCGTGGAGGAAGTCTTCCGGCACGATGTCTTTGACGAGGAATCCGGCTGCGCCGGCGCGCAGCGCGTCGAAGACGTATTCGTCGAAGCCGTAGTTGGTCAGGATGACGACGTGCACCCCGGTCAGGGCCGGGTCCGCGGCGATGCGCCGGGTCGCCTCGATGCCGTCGACGACCGGCATCTGGATGTCGATGAGCGCAATGTCGGGCACGTGTTCCTTGGCCAGAGCCAGGCCCTCCTCCCCGTCGGCCGCCTCGGCGACCACCTCGACGTCGTCTTCGAGGTCGAGGAGTGCGCGGAATCCGCTGCGGATCAGCGGCTGGTCGTCGACCAGCAGGACGCGGATCATGAAGTTCGGTCCACGGGGAGTTCGGCTTGGACGGTGAAGCCTCCCTCGCCGCGGGGTTCCGCGCGTAGGCGACCGCCGAGGGCGGTGACTCGTTCGCGCATCCCGAGCAGCCCGACGCCGGGCACCGGGGCGGTGTCCGGTGTGGCCTTGCCGTCGTCATCGATGCGTATGGCGAGGGCGTCCGGGCGGTAGTCGATCCGGACCGATGCCGTGCCGGCGGCGGCATGGCGGGCGATGTTGGTGAGCGATTCCTGAACGATGCGGTAGACGGTCCGGTCCACCGCGGTCGGCACGTCGTGTCGTTGTCCCGCGATTGTCAGCGTCGCGTCCAGGCCGATGGCCCGGGCCCGTTCCACCAGTTCCGGGACGTGGTCGAGCCCATGCGGCGGGGTCGTGTCGTCGTCGCGCAGCGCCTCCAGGGTCGCGCGCAGTTCCCGGGTCGCCTCACGGCCGGCCTGCTGGATCGCCAGCAGGGCCTCCGGCACCTGTTCGCCGCGTCTGCGGGCCACGTGGACGGCGACTTCGGCCTGCACCTTGATGATCGAGATCTGGTGGGTGAGCGAATCGTGCAGCTCCCGCGCGATGCGCAGCCGCTCCTCGTCGGCGCGGCGCCGCGCGGTCTCCTCCCGGGTGCGCTCGGCTTCGTCCGCCCGCCGCTCGGCCTGCCGCAGCGCTTCACCCGCGGCGCCGGCCGCGATCAGCCAGGCCAGCTCGAGGGCGCCTCGGGCCTGCGCGAACGCCTCGCCCGTGTCGTGCAGGCCCGAGGCCAGGGCCGCGAGAGGGAGAGCGGCCAGCATGGCCACGCTCACCGCCACCGTGATGATGCGGTGTCCCGCCCGTACGGCTGCGTACACCGCGAACAGGTACGCGACGGCAGGCACGTCGAAACCGGCCGCCTGGTAACCCACCGCACACAGCCCGGTGACGGCCAGGACGGGAACCGGAGCCCGGCGGCGCGCGGCCGGCGCCAGGCCGCCGGCCGTCAGCAGCACGTATCCGAGCAGGTCGAGGTTCGTGGCGGAGTGCTGCCCGGACAGCCCGGTGACCAGCAGCGTCGCCGCCACGCCGACGGCGATCGCCCAGTCTCCGACACCGGCCCGGACACCGGACCGTCCTGTACTCATGCGCGCACCTTAGCCAGATGCTGCCGCGGGCGAATCCGGCTCGTGGACGAGCGGCTGCCTACCGCGCACGCAGTACCTCCGCGGCGCCTGCGGCATCCGCGGCAGCCGGGTGCGCCATCGGCGGCAGCGCCAAGTGCATCCGTCTGCAGGACGACCGGCGGTGCGCCCGGCGACATGATCAGGCGACATCCGAACCTCGGAAACGAGACGCACGAAAGAGGAGAGGGACATGAGCTCATCAGGAGCCCTGACGTCAGTCCGACGTGTGCTTGCCGTGGCCGGAGCCGCCCTGCTCGGGGTGTTCCTGCTTGCCGCACCGGCGGTCGCGCACGTCTCGGTCCAGCCGGCCGCCGCCAGTGTTTACACCATGAGCGCCGGGCGACTCGGCGCCAGCGTGGCCGCCGTGCTGGGGCTGATCGGCGTGGTCATCGGTGGGCTGGCTCTGGCCCGCCCCGCCGGTCGTTTCGGCACCGACTCCGGGCGACTCGGAGCCATCGTCGCCCTGGCGGCAGGGCTGATCGGCATGGTCATCGGTGGGCTGGTTGTGGCCACCTCCGACGGTGGTATCGGCACCGGCAACGGGCTGGGCGGGGCCATCGTGGCCCTGGTGGTGGGGCTGATCGCCATGGTCCTCGGTGGGCTGGCTCTGGCCCGCTTCCGCCGCACGGTGCTGACCGGCTGACCCGGCTGACCCGGCTGACCCGGCTGACCCGGCCATGGTGCCGGGTAGTGCCCGTGTTGTGGTTCCTGCCCCTCCTGGGCGTGTTCCGGCGGGCGCAAGGGCCGTACGCCTCCAGGGCGGCAAGGCGCTGCGGACCCTGAAAGGGGCCCCGCCCCGCCCCGCCCGGGCGCGGAGCAGGGCCTGCGTCAGCCGGCTTGCGACGGCGTCTGCTTGATGCTGCCGACGACGGCCCGGTTCATGATGGCGCTGGTGTAGGTCACCGTGCCGGGCTTGATCAGGGCGTCCGTTCCGCTGTTCTTCCGCACCTGGACGTTGCGCGCGCCGAGGAAGACATGGGTCTTCCTGTCGAAGATCCACTCCTCGCGCTGACCGCTGGTCTCGTCGAGCCGGGCCACCGCCACCCCTTGCCTGCCCACCGCGTCCACCGCGTCCTGTACGACGACGACACCGGGGATCTTCGCGGCAGCCTTGAACAGAGCCGAGTAGAGCTCCGCAGGCGGGTAGCTCTCGACGAGCAGGTCCCCGATGGTGGTGAACGCCTCCTGGTCGGGGGAGTTGCCGTGGCCCTCGGTCTCCTTGTAGATCTTGGCCAGCAGGGCGTCGGGGTCGGTGGTCAGCTTGGCCAGGTAGTCGTACGACGGACCGTTCAGGTACGCCTCCGGGGTGTTGCCCTGCTCATCGGGGAGGCTCAGGGTCTCGCCCTCGGGGCTGTCGTTGACTGCGGGGTCGATCAGCCAGCCCTTGGTGCCGTCCGGGGACTTCCACATCTGGCGGCGGTGCAGATCGTGACTGGCCAGGGTGGACTTGCCGTCGACGGTCTTCACGAAGGTGTCGGCCGTCCTGGACTCGATGTAGATGTACTGGCCGGGCTTGACGGCCGATTGGGACCCGTCGGCGGCCGCCAGCGAGATCTGGTCGAGCAGCTGGGGCACGCCCTTGGTTGTCGCGGCGCCGATCTGTGTGGTCAGGGCCGGTCCGGTGGCGACGCCGCCGTCCCTGACTCCGCCGCCGCCGGACATCGCAATCCCGGCGACGACCGCTCCCGCCACGGCCGCCGCCATCGCGGGCAGCACGATCGCCGGACGCGGCAGCCGGAACCGCCGTGCCTTCGCGGGGGCTGCCGTCGCCGTGCGCTCTTCCCGCTGCATGTCGTGAATCCGGGCCATCAGACGCTCCTTGTGGAACTGGTGGCGGCCCGTCGGCAGGTCACGCGCCGTCCGGGACAGGAGCTGTGCGCTCTCATCCCACTCGGCCGGGTTCTGCCGGGACGTGTTCGCGTTCATCGGTTTCCTTCCTGCGCGGGCCGGATCGCGTTTGTGTGATCGCCTCTTATCTGTCGGCCGAGGTGGCCGCCTTCCCGTTTCATGCGTACTTTCTTGCCCGCCACTTCGGTTGCGGAGCGAGACAGTTCGGTTGCCGGGCGGACTGTTGCGGCAAAGGGGCGCGCCAATTCGGCCTCGGCCAGCGCACGCAGCTTCTTGCGGGCCCTGGAAAGCCGGGAGGCCACCGTTCCGACCGGAATCCCGAGCGCTTCTGCCGCGGCCTCATAGTCGAGGCCCTCCCCCAGGCAGAGCGCGATTACCTCGCGCTCCGGTCTGCGCAGCGCGGCCAGCGCGGTGAGGGCCGTCGCGAGTCGCCGCCGGTCGTCGACCCGGTCGGCCACCTCGTCGGCGTGGTCGGGCACGGACAGCTCCGCCGCTGCGGCGGCGTTGGCCGCCGCCCGGTACCGTCGGTTGCTCCGGTACTGGTTACGCGCCGTGTTGGTGGCGATGCCCAGCAGCCAGGGCCGCAGGGAGCCGCCCTCGGGGTCGACCTTGTCGCGAAGCCGCCATGCCTCCATGAAGGTCGCGGCCATCACGTCCTCGGCCGTCGACCAGTCGGCGGTCAGCCGGAAGGCATGGTTGTAGACCGCGCGGGCGTAGCTGTCGAAGAGTTCAGCGAACGCGCTCGGTTCCCCGGCCCGTACCCGGGTACGCATATGAGTGCTCACCTCAATGAGCTGTCCGGCACCCCACACCGGCTTCCCGTGACCTGCGTCACAATCGGCCTTGATGCCCCTTCCCCCCGCGGCGTCCACTCCGGCCACCTGTCCACCCGACGAGTTGCGTCGGCCTCTACTCCGCTCCGAACGGCTCCTGACAGATCTGTTTTAATGATCGCCGTTTGAAGACACACCACCAACAGCGGTGGGTGCGCTCCGTGTTCAGTGCCGAGCCCGGGCCGGCCCGGCCTGCTGTGGCATGCACGGGGGAGCCGCTGTGACACGACGAATCGTCAAGGCCGGACTTGTGGCCGGCGCCGCAATGCTGCTGACGGCCTGCGGTGGCGGCGCGGACCCGGCCGCAGGGACCTCCGGGGCCGCCGGAACTGGTGGCGGCAAGGCCGCGTCGGGAGGCGACGCCAAGAAGGCGCCACTGGCCCAATCCGGCTCCCTGACGGTGGCCTTCTGCCACCCGATACCCGAGGGGAGCGGCGACGGACTGGTCCACGGACTCACGCTCCGCTCCTTCTCCGCCAAGGACGGCGCCCTGGTCGCCGAACGTAGCGCCGTCCTGCCGAGCGGCGCGGAGCCGACGGCCGGGTGCGAGGAGGACGGGCCCGGACGTGGGGTCGGGCTGGCCTTCAACAAGGACCTCACCATGGTCGCGGGCATCTCCAGCGCCGGCGCCACGGACCGGGCCGCCGCCTATGACCTGACCACCGGCAAGGAGGTCGCCCCGCCCGACCCGGACGCCTTCGCCAAGCGCCCGAAGAACACCGGGGCCGCCTTCCATCCGGTCACGGGCCGGCTCTGGTACGACGAGCGGCCCAACGACTTCGAGTCGAACGACCCCGTCGCCTCGCGCGACCCGAAGGGCGGCGTGGCGACGGAGGAGCACGTTCCCTTCGACAAGATCCCGGACCTCCTCAACCAGGACGGCCCCACGGCGACCACCGTCCTGGCGACGAGCGGCATCAACGGGCCCGCCACTTCCTCCGGCGGGGTCGTGGCCGTCGGCACGATGGGCGAGGGCGGCCATCTGGCACGGGTCAACCGGGTCAAGGATGAAGGCCGCATCGGCGCGGTGTCCTTCCTCAGCGACATCGGGACGGCGGGCCTGGACGACGCACCGCTCAACTGTGACCCGTCGTTCTGGCGTGACGCCACCACCCTGATCTGCGAGTTCAAGCAGATCACCTTTACCGCCGACTACCGGAAGGTCGTGAAGACCGAGGACCTGATCCCGGAGAACGACCGGGTCAACCTGCCCCCGGTGCCCTCCCCCGACGGCAAGGGATTCGCCTTCCTCTCCCGGGGAGAAGGCGGGCAGTGGGCTCTGTTCCGCGGGCAATTCACCCCCGGCGCCCAGCCGGTGAAGATCGCCGACGTGGACGAGCCCATCGACGGCTCCGACAAGCACCGTACGTCCCTGCTCCGGTGGAACTGACGGGCCCCGCTCGGCGAACACACAAGCGGATCGCCCTTGGCTGAGAACGCTGCAGGACGTTTTCAAGACTCTGGCCCAGATCCGTGATCCTGCTGCGCGGTGCGTGTACGTCCATCGCCCGCGAGCACGCTGGGCTGCTGGTGGACAATCACCATGGCGTACTACGCCGATTGTCCACGGGGCAGCGCGGAGATACGCGTCATGGGCAACGGCGTCGCCTAGGCCGCTCCTGAGCTGATCGCCCGCTAGGTCGAAGCCCACGGCTATGTGCCTCCGGTCGGCTTCGTACATGCGGTGGTGCCGCCGGATGCTTCCCCCTGAACTCGGGACTCAAGGCTGCGTGAGGATCCGGGTTCGGAGAAGCTCGAACGAGGCCCGACCGGACGTGGCCCGTTCGAGCGTTTTCACTCGGTTCACGATCCGGGACCGCCGGTGCCTGCAGCAGTCCGAGCAGCCGGGTCCGGCCTGCGGCCGACCGTAGCCTCCGGCACAGCCGCGCGGCCGGACGGCCGCCCAGTTCGACCGCGACCGGCCGCAGCACCCCGTCAGCCCCCGGACCACGACCCGCTGGTCGCCAACTGCCGCTCGTCCAGGGTCCGCTGGTACAAGCCGTGAACCCGTCCGGCCTGCTTCCGGCAGTCCGGGCACCAGCCCGGCCGGTCGAAGGACACCGCCTCCACCACCACGGCGTCCGCAAGGCGCTCACGCGCACGACTCGGCTCCCTTCCCCGCGCCCGGGCCCGGGCCCGGGCCCGGGCCCAGCATGCCCGCGCGCGGCGCAGCCCTCCCCTGGTGCCGCCCGCAGCGCCGCCGCCGCGCGTGGTGACGTCCGTGCCCGGCGGGCCGGCCCCCGGCACATACCTGTCGTGGGCACTCTGTGCCACCCCGATCCGCTACCCCGCGCCGAAGACGCTCGGCAGGCTCGGTGTCTCGACCACTGAGGATCACCCCCACCGAACCCCACCGGGAGAGACCAATGGACATTCGGCAACTTCGAACCTTCCACCGTGTAGCCGTGCTAGGGAGCTTCACCCGGGCCGCGACCGAGCTCAACTATGCGCAGTCCAGCGTGACCGCCCAGGTCAAAAGCCTGGAAGTCTCCCTCGGCACCGAGCTGTTCGAGCGGGTCGGCGGGAAGGTCAAGCTCACTCCGGCCGGCAGCCGGCTGCTGCCGTACGCCGGGCAGCTGCTGTCCCTCGCGGACGAGGCGCGCGGGGCGGCCTCGCCGGACGGGCAGCCGGAGGGACTGCTGACGATCGGGACCATGGAGAGCATCACCTCCTACCGGATGCCGCCGGTCCTGGAGTACTTCCACCACCGCTACCCGCGCCTCCAGCTCGCCCTGCGGCCCAGCCTGTGCGCGGAGACGCTGCACTCGCTGCGGCAGGGCGTGTTCGACGCAGGCTTCCTGATGGAGGCCGAGACACAGCACTCCGGTGTGCACAGCGAAGTGCTCGGCATCGAACGGCTCGTGGTCGTCGCCCCGCCCGGCCACCGGCTCGCCGACGACTCCAAGGTGCCCACCGACGAACTGCGCCAGGAGTCCGTGCTCGCGCCCGAAGCGGGCTGCGCCTACCGGGAGTTGCTGGAGGCGGAGCTGAACGACGGCTCGGGCGAACCGGTGCCGTTCCTGGAGTTCGGCAACATCGAGGCGATCAAGCGCGGCGTCGGCGCGGGCCTCGGGATCAGCCTGCTGCCACGCATGACGGTCACCGACGAGCTGGCCGCGGGCTCCCTCGTCCCGCTCGCGTGGGAGCCGCCGTTCGAGCTCTACACGCAGCTCGCCTGGCGCAAGGGCACCCAACTCTCGCGGGAGCGCCAGGTGTTCGTGGAGCAGGTCATCGAGTTCCTGAGCCACGAGTACGAGGAGTCCTGAGCCATGGGATTCTCTGCAACTCATGAGCAGGGTGAATCCCGCGTATGAAGAAATTGACCTCATCGATCGGGAAAGCCGATAACGGCCATCGGGAATGCCGAACGATGCTCCTGGACTCCTCCACACGTCGGCACGGAGACTTTTGGAGTCACAGTTACACGACAAGGAGAGTCCTCATGTCCCAGGTCATGCTCCCGGCAAAACGCTTTGTCGTATCGAGCGTGTCTTCCGATGCCCATATGTGGAATCTCGTCTTTCTTCAGCTGCTGCTCGAAGAGCGCGGCGCCCAAGTCACCAATCTGGGAGCCTGCGTGCCCGACGAGCTCATCATCGAAGAGTGCCGCCGCTCGCGGCCCGACGCCCTGGTCATCAGCACTGTCAACGGGCACGGGCACCTCGACGGCCTGCGGCTCATCCGCAGGATCCGCAGCGAGCCGGACCTGGCGGACCTGCGTGTCGTCATAGGCGGAAAGCTCGGCGTGCGCGGTGCCGAAAATATCGTGTTCGCCGAGGAATTGGCGCTCAGCGGGTTCGACGCGGTATTCGAGGCGGACGGCGGGCTCGACAGTTTCCAGCAATTCCTGGGAACTCTGGACAGTGCGGCATGGCCCGCACTCGAAACTGCGGAGGCGGCAGCGTGAACATGCCGGCCCGACGAATACCGGAAGGCGCCGTGGCCGAAGTCGCGCCGCGGGGGCGGTTCTCGCGCTTCGTGCAGCAGTCCCACGCGGGCGGGCGGCTCGTGGTGCAGCCCCGGATGGGCTTCGCCGACCTCGCCACGATGCGGGAGGGGCTGCTCGGGGTGCGGAACGCCAACGCCACCGCGATCGGAACGATCACTCTCGACAGCTACACCCGTGTCAACGACCACGACTCGGCACGGGCCGCGCTGCGCACGGGCGCCGAGCTGAACGGCTTCCCGCTGGTGGCCCACGGACCCGACATCACACGAGAGTTGCTGGACTCGGTCTCCGGACCGGACTTTCCCGTGCAGGTGCGGCACGGCTCCGCCCTGCCCTACCCGCTCTTCGAGGCGATGGTCGCCGCCGGTGTCGACGCCACCGAGGGCGGCCCCATCTCGTACTGCCTGCCCTACAGCAGGGCGCCGATCAGCGAGGCGGTCAAGGCCTGGGCCGAGTGCTGCGAGCTGATCGCGGCGCAGCCCGAGCCGATGCATCTGGAGAGCTTCGGCGGCTGCATGCTCGGGCAGCTGTGCCCGCCGAGCCTGCTGGTGGCGCTGAGCGTGCTCGAGGCGCTGTTCTTCCGCGAGCACGGACTGAGCGACATCTCTCTGAGCTACGCCCAGCAGACCCACCCGGGGCAGGACCTGGAGGCGGTCGCAGCGCTGCGCCGGCTCGCCGGTGAGCGCCTTCCGCAGGCCGACTGGCATGTCGTGCTCTACACCTTCATGGGGGTGTTCCCGCGCACGCCCGTCGGGTCCTTCCGCATCCTCGAGGAGAGCGTGCGGCTCGCGGTGCGCAGCGGCAGCGAGCGGCTGATCGTGAAGACCCCGGCCGAGGCGCACCGCATTCCGACGATCGCCGAGAACGTGGACGCCCTGGAGTTCGCGGCTTCCATCGCGCACGACGAGGCGGGCCGCGTGCCGGACGTCGGGCCGACCGACTCGGGGATCTACGAGGAGGCACGGCTCCTGGTCGACAGCACCCTGGAGCTTGCGCCGACGGTCGGCGAGGCGCTGATCCGCGCCTTCTCGCGCGGCCACCTGGACGTGCCGTACTGCCTGCACCAGGACAACGCCAACAAGTCGCGGGCGTACGTCGACCCGCGCGGCATGCTGCGCTGGGCGGAGCCGGGGCGGATGCCGCTGAGCGTGGACCGGGGCGCCTCGCGCCGTCCGGTCAGCGCGCAAGGGCTGCTCACGATGCTCGGATTCAACGAGCGGCGGTTCGACCGGGAGCAGTTGACCCGCGGTCACCTCAGGAGCCTGCAGTACGCCCCGTCCCGCCCGAGGAGCCTGTCGTGACGGCGCGCGCCATGGCCACGGCGTTCCGATGGCGCCCCGGACACCCTCGGGGCAGCCTGCCCGCCCTGACCGTACGACGCGTCCGCCTGCTGCGGCTTCGCACCCTCAACACCCTGGCCCAGACGGTCCGCCACTACGCGAGGAGCACCCCGTGAACCACCCCACCCTCGATGCCGTACGCGACCGCGGCGCCCTGCGCGCCGTCGTCAGCCGCGGGATCCGTGGGCTGTCGCTGCGGGCCGACGACGGCCGGTGGACCGGGCTCGACACCGACGTCGCCCGGGCCGTGGCCGCCGCCGCCCTCGGGGACGGCGAAGCCGTCGAATGGCTTCCCTCCGACCCCGCCGAGCGGCTGACCCGCCTCGCCTCCGGCGACGCCGAGCTGACCGTCTGCAATCTCAGCTGGACCCTCGGCCGCGAAGCCACGCTTCCCGTGCTGTTCGCGGGGGTCACCTGCTACGACGGCGAGGGCTTCCTCGTCCGCGCGGACAGCGGGATCGCCCGTCCCGAGCAGCTCGACGGGCTGCGCGTCGCCGTGCAGGCGGGCACGACCAGCGCCGGCAACCTCGCTTCCTGGTACGGGAGCCGGGGCCTCGCCGTCGAGCCCGTCGCGTATCCGACGCCGGGCGAGACCCTCGCCGCGTACGCCGCCGGCGAGTGCGTGGCCTACGTCCTCGACCGGGTCGCCCTCGCCGGGGAACGGGCCGCCCTCGCGGACCCCGCGGCCCACCGGATCCTCGACACCGCCATCTCGCGCGAGCCGATGGCCGCTGCCGTGCGCGACGGCGACCCGGCGTGGTTCCGGCTGTGCCGGTGGGTGCTGCAGCTGCTCGTGTCCGCCGAGCACCAGGCCGACGAGGCCGGCGACCGGGAGAAGGCGCTCGCCCAGGCCGCCGAGGCGGCCGGCGCGCACGGGCCCGCCATCGGCCTCGACCACGGCTGGGCCGACCGCGTGCTCGACGCCGTCGGCACCTACGCCGATGTCTACGAGCGCAACCTCGGCCCCGCCACCGGCCTCGCCGTCCCCCGCGGCCTCAACGAGCTGTGGACCCGCGGCGGCCTCCACTACGCCGTGCCGCTCCACTGATCCCTTCCCACACCTCCCCTGCAGAAAGGCACATTCACCATGAGTACCGACACACGAGGACCGGGCCAGGAGAGGAGGGGAGCGATCGAGCTGACCCTCGCGATGGTGCTCTCCGGCACTCTCGGCGTCTTCGTCATCGAGTCCGGCGCTTCGCCCTTCAACGTGGTCTTCTTCCGCTGTCTGTTCGGCGCCGTCACACTCGGCCTCTACTGCCTGGTGCGCGGCCTCTTCAAGAACCACGGCTTCACCGCGAAGAAGCTGGGCCTGGCCGCCCTCGGCGGCGCGTTCATCGTCTTCAACTGGGCGTTCCTCTTCGAGTCGTACGAGGGCACGTCCATCTCCGTGGCCACGGTCGTGTACCACACGCAGCCGTTCTACGTGGTGCTGCTCGGCGCCCTGCTGTTCCGCGACAAGCTCACCGCGACCAAGTTCGGCTGGCTCGGCGTCGCCTTCGTCGGTCTGATCCTGGTCGCCGGGGTCTCCGCGTCCGACGTGACGGGCGGCGGGAACAGCGAGTACCTCACGGGACTCGGCTACGCGCTGCTCGCCGCCGTCTTCTACGCCGTGTCGACCGTGATCACCAAGCGTGTCACGGGAGTCAAGCCGCATCTGGTGGCCCTGGTGCAGCTGGTGCTCGGCGTCTTCCTGCTGCTGCCGTTCACCTCGCTGAGCGAGACGACGAGCCTCGGCGCGGACTGGGGCTGGCTGGTCGGCCTCGGTGTGATTCACACCTGCGTGATGTACGTCCTCATGTACTCCTCGTACCAGAAGCTGCCCACCCCGAAGATCGCGGTGCTCGCCTTCGTGTACCCGGCCGTCGCGATGCTCATGGACTGGGCCGTGTACGGACACAGCGTGACCCTGCTGCAGGCGCTCGGCATTCCGCTGATCGTGGCCGCGAGCCTGGGGGTCAACCTGGGCTGGTCCTTCACCGGGCGGGCCGCCAAGGCCACCGCCGAGACCTCGGCCGCCGGTGGGACCGGGAGGACCGGGGCAGTCGAGTCCAAGATCGAGATCAAGGCCGGAGGCACCCGATGACCCTCGTGACCGACCCCACCGCCCCCCGTATCGCCATCGTCGGCGCCACCGGCGCCGTCGGCAACACCCTCATCGACCTGATCGAGCAGCGCGGACTGCGCTACCGCGACATCAAGCTGGTCGCCTCGGCCCGCTCGGCAGGGACCGAGCTCACCGTCGACGGCGTGTCCTACCCGGTGCACGCCGTGGACGAGTTCGACTTCGGCACCGTCGACCTGGCGTTCTTCTCGGCGGGCACGGAGGCCAGCCAGACGTGGGTGCCAAAGGCCACCGCGGCCGGCGCCGTCGTCATCGACAACACCATCGCGTACCGCATGGACCCGGACACACCGCTGGTCGTTCCGCAGGTCAATGCGCACGAGCTGGACCAGCGCCCGAAGTCCGGCGTGATCGCCAACCCGAACTGCTCGACCATTCCGCTGGTCCGGCTCCTGAAGGGCGTCGAGCAGCGGTGGGGCGTACGGCAGGCCGTCGTCAGCACCTACCAGGCGGCCTCGGGGCTCGGCCACCCCGGCGTCGACGAGCTGAGGGACGCCACGCGGGCGGCCCTCGACCATCCCGAAGAGACGTATCCGAGCAAGGAGTTCACGCCCTCGCTCGCCTTCAACGTGATTCCGAAGATCGACCGGTTCCTGGACACCGGCTTCACGCTCGAAGAGCAGAAGATGCTCCAGGAGTCCCGCAAGATCCTCGGCATCCCGCACCTGGACGTCACCACCACCTGCGTCCGTGTGCCCGTGGTCACCGGTCACTCGGAGGCCGTGTGGATCGAGACCCAGGGCGTCGTCGACCGTGCCGAGCTCGTCGAGGTGCTCGCCTCGCTGCCCGAGGTGACGGTGCACGACCGGGAGTCGCCGCGCGAGTTCCCGACCCCCGCCACGATCGACGACCCCAACCGGGTGCACGTCGGCCGGGTCCGCGTGAACCCGAACAATCCGCGCGCCTTCTGGCTCTGGCTGGTCGCCGACAACCTCACCATCGGCGCCGCGCTCAACGCGATCCAGATCGCCGAGGAGCTCATAGCCCGGGAGACGCTGTGACGGCCTCGCCGCCGGCAGCGCTTCACCGGCCGCCCGCGGTCCTGAAGTTCGGGGGCTCCAGCTTCCGGACGCTGGCCGCGTACGGGCAGCTGGCCGAGGCGCTCTCGCGGCGGATCGAGGAGGAGGACACCCGCCTGGTGGTCGTGGTGAGCGGCCAGCCGGGCGAGACCGAGCAGTTCCGGGAGCGCCTGAGCCAGGTCAACCCGCACCCGGAGGACGAGACCGTCGCGGGCCTGCTGACCCTCGCCGACACGGTGGGCGCGCAGCTGCTCGTCACCGCCCTGCACCGGGCGGGCCGCAGCGCAACCGTGCTCGCCGGGCACCAGCTGGGCCTGACCACGGACTCGGCGTTCATGTGGGCGCGCTTGGAGCACACCGACCCGGAGCCGCTGCGCACCGCGGCACGCGACCACGACGTCGTGGTCGTCCCCGGCGGTCAGGCGGCGGACAAGCAGGGCCGCCCGACCTGGCTCGGCAAGAACAGCTCGGACCTGTCGGCGGTGGCCGTCGCGGCCGCCGTGGGCGCCTCGCGCTGCGAGATCCACTCGGACGTCGACGGCATCTACAGCTCGGATCCACATCTGATCGCGGGGGCGCGCCTGCTCCCCGAGGTGTCGTACAACACCGCCGCGCTGATGTCCCTGTACGGCGCGAAGGTGCTGCACCGAAGGGCGGTCCGGCTCGCCCAGCGCAACAGGATCGAGATCGTGTGCCGCTACAACAGGGCGCCGTTCCCGGCCGGATCGGTGATCGGAACGGCCGGTTCGTCGGTGGCCGCGGTGGTGCTCAACCAGCGCTCGGCGGCCCTGCGGTACGAGACGGACGAGCTCGCCGACCAGGCGTACACCGTCTTCCACGGCGCCAACATCGATGTCGTGCGCCTGACCTCCGGCCCCCTCGTGGCGGTCACCGGAGGCTTCGTGGACCTGCCGGAGTTCCAGCGGCGCAACGGCATCACGCCCGGCGAGTACGCGGGTGTCCCGGTGACCGCCGTGCGCGGCAGCCAGGTGGCGACCCAGCTCGCCGTCGACGAGGAGGACGCGCTGCACCTGACGCAGCGCCTGCACGACTACGTGAACCGTCCCGGCGCGGACGCGGACCCGAACGCGCCACTGCTAGAGATGCAAGGAGTATGAACGCATGACCGCGACCACCGACCACGGCGTCCCGGCCACCGCACCTGTCACCCCGCAGACCTTCAGCGAGATCGCCCTGCCCGACGAGGTACGCGATGCGCTCGGTGAAGAGCTTTCACGTCTGCCCGACCCGAACACCGACATCGACCGCTCGATGACCCGGCTGCTCCAGGTCTTCGCGGCGCTGCCGACCGACCTGCTCCAGCAGATCCTGGACTTCGGCCGCCACATCGACACGCCGGGCGTCAGCCTCGTCAGCAACCTGCCGGTGGACGCCGTCCTGCCGGACACCCCGTCGGACGGCGGGCCGAGCACCGCCAAGACGTCGTTCGTGGCCGAGGGCGTACTGCTCGGACTGAGCGGCCTCCTCGGCGAGCCCATGGGCGTACTCACCGAGAAGGCCGGGCAGCTGGTGCACGACGTCATCCCCGTGGCGGGAGGCTCCAAGACCCAGACGAACCAGGGCTCGGAGGTCTTCCTCAACTTCCACAGCGACATCATGCACGACGTGATCGGCCGCTATGACGTCGCCAACCCCGACTTCCTGGTGCTCAGCTGCCTGCGCGCCGACCACGAGGGCGTCGCCGGCACCCACTACGCCGACGCCCGCGACATCTCGGCCGCGCTCGCCCCGGAGGCCCTGGAGACCCTGCGCAGCCCGCTGTTCCGGCTCAACGCGCCGGGCAGCTACATCCGTGACGTCGCGGGCGGCCAGGAGGTCCTGTCCGAGCCGGTTCCGATGATCAGCGGGCACACCGACTACCCCGAGATCGCCATCTCCGCCAATGGCGTGCGCCCGCTCACCAGCGGGGCGCGCGAGGCCCTGGACACCCTCCAGAAGGTCTGCGGCGAGGTCGCACACAGCGTGCTCCTCCGGCCGGGACAGGCCCTGCTGATCAACAACCGCAAGGGCGTGCACGCCCGCTCCACGTTCACCGCGCGCTATGACGGGCGCGACCGCTGGCTCCAGCGCACCTATGTCCGGCGGAGCCTGTGGAACGTGCGGTACCGCGTGACGGAGGAGAACCGGCGGGTCCACTTCTGACGCCTCCGGCACCTCCGGCACCTCAGCCACCTGTGGTGCCGCCGGCCCTCGTGTCCGGCCCCGGTCGCGTGTGCCGCTGACGGATCCAGCGGCACACGTACGCCCCCGAGCCCCGCGCCCCACCGAGTGACCCTCGGTGCGGCGCGGGGCTTCGCGTCGCACCCCGGCGCGTCGCACCCCGCTCTGGCCTCGACCGGTCATTCCCCTCGCGGCCACGAATCACCCGGTGCCGGCGCCCCTCGTACGCCGGATGATCGTCATCGCAGTGCTACGGGAGCGATTCGAGGGAGACCATGGGTACGACACTGGCGCAGAAGGCATGGGACGCCCATGTCGTGCGGCGCGACAGCGGCGGCGACGATCTGCTGTACGTGGATCTGCAGCTGCTCCACGAGGTGAACACCCCGCAGGCCTTCGACCGGCTGCGCGCGGCGGGGCGCACCGTCCGCAGGCCCGACCTGACCATCGGCACCGAGGACCACAACACCCCGACCCTCGCCCTCGACCGCGTCATCAAGGACCGCGAGGGCCGCAGGCAGGCCGAGCTGATGCGGGCCAACTGCGCTGAATTCGGAATCCCGCTGCACCGGTTCGGCGACCCGGACCAGGGCATCGTGCACGTCATCGCTCCCGAACTCGGCCTCGTACGACCCGGAATGACCGTGGTGTGCTGCGACTCGCACACCACGACCCTCGGCGCGTTCGGCGCCCTCGCGTTCGGCATCGGGGCCAGCCAGGTCGAGCATGTGCTCGCCACCCAGACCCTTCCCTTGCGGCCGATGAAGACCATGGCCGTGAACGTCGAGGGGACCCTGCCGAAGGGCGTCAGCGCCAAGGACCTCGTGCTCGCGCTGATCGCCCGGATCGGCACCGCCGGCGGGCAGGGACACATCATCGAATACCGCGGCGAGGGGGTCCGTGCGCTGTCGATGGAGGCACGCATGACCCTGTGCAACATGTCCGTGGAGGCCGGGTCGCGGGCCGGCATGGTCGCCCCCGACGAGACGACCTTCGCCTATCTCGCCCAGTGCCCGGGCATGCCGGAAGGTGCGGATCGGGACGCCGAGGTCGCGTACTGGCGGAGCCTCGTCAGCGATCCCGACGCCCGCTTCGACAGGGAAGTCACCATCAACGCAAAGGAGTTGAGCCCCTACGTCTCCTGGGGCACCAACCCCGCGCAGAGCGTCCCGCTCGACGGCCGGGTCCCGGCGCCCGCCGACTTCGCGGCGCCCGAGGAGCGCGCCGCGGTCGAACGCGCCCTGGAATACATGGACCTGAAGCCCGGCACCGCCCTGCGGGACGTGTCCGTCGACACCGTGTTCCTCGGGTCCTGCACCAACAGCCGCATCGAGGACCTGCGGGCCGCCGCCGACGTGCTGCGCGGCCGGAAGGTCGCCGACGGTCTGCACATGATGATCGTGCCCGGCTCCGCGCGGGTGCGGCTGCAGGCCGTCGCGGAAGGGCTCGACCGCGTCTTCGCCGACGCGGGAGCCGACTTCCGGGTCGGCGCCGGGTGTTCGATGTGTGCCGCGCTCAACGAGGACCGCCTCCTGCCGGGCCAGCGCGCCGCCTCCACCAACAACCGCAACTTCGAGGGGCGCCAGGGCAAGGGGTCTCGCACCCACATCGTCTCGCCCGCCGTCGCCGCCGCCACGGCGGTCACCGGACGCCTCTCCTCGCCCGCCGATCTGTGAGACGGAGCCCGACCACCATGGACACGTTCACCTTCACCGTGCACACCGGGACCGCCGTCCCGCTGCGGCGCACCGACGTCGACACCGACCAGATCATCCCGGTCCGCTTCTGCGCCAGCACGAGCCGCACCGGCCATGCGGACTCGCTCTTCGCCGACTGGCGCGCCGAGCCCGGCTTCGTCCTCGACCGGCCCGAGCGCAAGGGCGCCAGCGTCCTGATCGCCGGGAACGACTTCGGCACCGGCTCCTCGCGTGAGTACGCCGTGTGGGCGCTGCAGGACTACGGCTTCCGCGTGGTCATCGCGCCCCGCTACGGCGATATCTTCCGCGGCAATTCCCTGATGAACGGCCTGCTCACGGTCGTCGCCCCGGTGGCGGCGGTGGAGCGCCTGTGGGAGCTGACGGAGGCCGACCCGGCTGTCGGGGTCACCGTCGACCTGGAGCGTCAGGAGGTGCGGTGCGCCGACCTCGTACAGCCCTTCACGATCGACGAGGGTGTGCGGCGCCGGCTTCTCGGCGGCCTGGACGTCATCGCCGACACGCTGCGGTTCGAGCGGCAGATCGCGGCGTACGAGGCCACGCGGCGGCCCGCACTGCCGGTGACACGCACCGCCGTACCGGTCGCCCGATGAAGCTCTCCCAGTGCGTCGCCTTCGTCGCCATCGCGGACACCGGCAGCTTCACCAACGCCGCCCGCTCCCTGGGCATCAGCCAGTCCGCGGTCAGCCACGCCATTGCGGGTCTGGAGACGGAGCTCGGGGTGACGCTGATGGTGCGCGACCGCTCCGGCGTCGAGCTGACCGACGCGGGGCGCCGCGCCCTGGAGCACGCGCGCGGCGTGGTGCTGCAGGCCGAGCGCGTCCGGCAGGCGGTGCGCGGGGAGTGCGCGGGGCCCGAGGGCACCTTGCGTATCGGCACCAGCCAGAGCTTCGCGGCGCGGCTGCTGCCTGTGCTGATGTCCGAGCTGCACAAGCGCTACCCGCTGTTGGAGATCGTGCTGCGCGAGGGCAGTGATGCCCAGATCGCCCAGTGGCTGCGCGGCCGTGGCATCGACATCGGCATCGTGATGCTGCCCAAGCGGGGACTCGAAACGGTGCCGCTGCTGCAGGACGAGATGTTCGCCGTCCTGCCGCTCGACCACGAACTGGCCTCCTCGCCGGAACTCCGCGTCGACCAGCTGGCCGCGGTGCCCTTCCTGATGCCGGTCGGCGGCGTCGAGGGGGTGGTGCGCGCCGCCTTTCGCACGGCGGGCCTGGAACCCTCGGTCAGCCACCAGGTGCGGGACATCAACGCCCTCCTCGCGATGGTCGCCGCCGGCCTCGGCGGCACGGTCCTGCCGCGGCTCGCGCTGCCGGTCGCGCTGCCCGACGTACGCGTCGTGCCGCTGTCCCCGGCGATCACGCGTCATCTGGCGATCGGCACCCGCCTGGGCTCCCAGGACTCCCCCGCCGTCACGGCCTTCGTCGACGTGGCGCAGTCACTCGCCCGGCGGAGTGACCTGAAGAGGCTTCCCGTTGCTGTGTGACGAGACCTCGGCGGTCATGGGGTCAGGCCACCGGCCGTGTCGGCGCGTGCCGGACGCCGAGCACGGTGCAGCCGCTCTCGGTGCTGACCTGGTGGATGCTGCCGGGCTCCTCTATGACGAGGTCGCCGGGCAGGTACCGGTCGCCGTTGTCGTTCCTGAGCTCCCCTTCGAGTACCAGGATCAGCTCGTACCCGAGGTGTTCGTGCAGGTCGCCGTGGGCGCCCGGAGCCATGCGCGTGATCATCGCGGCGCCCGACCCGTCGTCGGTGACGTAGAGGCGGTGCAGGTCGACCCCGGCACGCCCGGGCTCCACCCAGCGCTCCCAGTCCAGGGCGTCGAGTCCGGCGGAGCCGAGGATGTCGCGCAGGACGGTGACGTTGCGGACCTGGGGCTCGGTGGTGGTGGCGGCGTTCTGTGCGGCGACGGACATGAGGATTCTCGCTTTCAGGGGTCGAGAGGAAGGGAAGAGGGTCAACGCGGCGGTCTATACCGCCGGTTCGGCCACGAGTGTCTGCACGGGGGCGACCACGTCGGCCGCGATCGCGTCCGCGTTCTGCACGAAGTCCGTCCAGAAGCCGGGCCTGCTGCTGCCGCCCTGCATGAACCAGCGGGTGTGCTCGGTCGGAATGCCGAGGACGTACAGGCCCTCGTCCGCCCGGCCCGCGCGGTCCACCGGATGGAAGGGCGCCTCGGTCACGGCGACGCCGCCGGTGTCGAAGCGGTCCCCGTCGCGGCCGTGGTTGACGTACGACGTCCAGATGCCCTGCTCCCGCAGGCTGTGGGTGAGCGGATGCGGGTCCAGGCGCACATCGGGCGTCGGGATGCGGGCATCGACGATGGTGTCGACGAGGGTCCTGGAGCCGGCCACGTACGGCGAGTGCACGGCGAAGCGGCCCGTCTCGGGGTCCGGGCTGAAGCGGGTGTCGGGCCCGGCGATGCGCAGCAGCCCGCACGAGATCAGCGCGGCGACCTGCTGCAGGCGCACCCGCGGCGGCCCGGCGGCGAGGAAGGAGCTGCGGGGCACGTACCAGCCGAGGAATTCCTCGCGGTGCGAGGTCGGGGTGAGGCCCGCGAAGTCGACGAGGGAGCGGATCACCGCGCGGGAGTCACGGATGACGTCGAGCGCGGCCTTGAGCGGATCGTCGACGTTGCCGGCCTCGGCGTGCGCCAGATCGTCCGCGAGCGCCGCCATGAGCGCCTGCTCGAAGTCCTCCGGGCTGTCGAAGTGCAGCCCCGCGAACGGGCGGGCCTGCCCGTCCAGGTCGACAGGGGGTACGTCATCGAGCCCGTACCCGGCGGCGATGGCGACGACGTCGGGCACCCCGCTCTCCGCAGCGGCGACCACTTCGGCCTCGAAGGCGGTGGAGTGCCCGGGGCCGTACCGGGCCGTCAGCGTCGTGGCGTAATAGACGAGTTCGACCTCGGCCAGCAGCCACGGCAGGGCGTCCTCGGCGAAGGAGATCTCGCCGTGGCGGCTCCGGGACAGGACGCGCTCCGTAGTGAACAGCACATGGTCGTAGCGGTAGTCGTGATGCTTCTGGTTACGGCCGCGGGCCGGCAGTGGCATCGCGCTGCGCGAGCCCGCGACGATGACCGGCTCGGCTCCGCTCGGCCGGTAGACGAGCCCGCCGCCGCCGTCCTGCTCGTAGCGTCCTCCGCGCCCTTCGGTGAGTGCGGCCATCACGTCGTAGAAGGACAGACCGAGCCCGAGTACGCCGACCGGAGAGCCCGCCGGGATCTCGCTCAGCGGCATGTCGGCGGCGGAGTCGCCCGCGACGTAGCGGACGCCTGGGCGCTGGTCGGCGAATGCGGCGAGATGGCGCTGGTTGCCGGTGAGTTCCGGGGTGGCGTGTCCGGTGGTCAGAATGACGCGGTCGGCCGTGAGGTGGGCACCTTCCCTGAGGGTGAGGCGATATCCGTCGCCCGTTCGCTCGAGTTCGTCGACCGTCGCCTTGACGGGTATCAGGCGGACATTTTCGGGGAGGTTTTCTTCGATCGTCCTGAGAATGAACTGCATATAGCGGCCGTGCAGGGCCCGCGGCGCATAGCTGTTGGGTCCCGGGTAATGCGGGTCGACGGAACGCCACCACTGGGCGAGGGACGGGCCCGCGCCGGGTCTGGCCGGGCCTCCGTCCGGCTGCCCCGAGAAGGCGGAGACCTCGTCGGCCACCGTGTTCATCAGGAACCATTCCGGCTGGTCGGTGCGCCAGATACGGCCGCTGCCGATCTGGTGGGAGTCAATGAGGTAGATCTCCGTGTCCTCGTGGACCGGGTGTTCGGCGTAACGCGCTGCCATCCGCTCCAGGATCGAAAGTCCACGGGGGCCACTGCCGATAATTGCCACCTTCATTTACTGCACCTTCCGGGGAACGGGCTTCCGTCTTGCGGCACCTTGAAGATAGGAGCGGCTGTATCTACAGATCAAGACGGGTTCATTGATGCATCACATGAGAGTTACTCATGCAATTCGGCCGACTCGGCCACAGCGAAGGGAAGAAGAGAAATGGGTCAGCTTCAGGGGCGGGATCAGGGGCGGGATCAGGGGCGGGATCAGGGGCAGAGCCGGCGCCCGGCGCTTCTCGTGCTCGACCTCATCAACGAGATCGTGCACCCGGACGGCAAGTACGCGGCGGACGGCTACTACGCGCAGGCACAGGAGCGGCGCGTCATCGAGCGCGCCGCCGACGCGATCGCGCGGGCCCGCGCGGCGGACATCCCCGTGATCTACGTCGTCGTCGGCTTCACGCCCGACTACCCGGAGTGGCCCGCGACGTCACCGGTCTTCGAGAAGGCGAAGGACGACGAGCGGCTGATCCTGGGGACCTGGGCGACGCAGGTGCACGACGCGCTCAAGCCGGAGCCCGGCGAGCCGGTGGTCGCCAAGCACCGCATCAGCCCCTTCCACGGCACGAACCTCGAACTCCTCCTGCGCACCCAGGGAATCGACACCCTCCTGCTGACCGGCGTCTCCACCGAGCTGGTCGTCCTCACCACGGCGCAGGCGGCCCACGACCTGGACTACCGCGTCCAGGTCCTCGAGGACGCGACGCTCGCCGGTGACCAGGAGGTTCACGAGGCGGCACTCAAGGTCCTGTCCCGCATCGCCACGGTCACCACCGTCGCCGGGGCACTGCCCGCCGCGCGGCAAGCCGCCTGACGACGAGGAAGGGAGTTCAAGGCAATGGGCAACCGAGTCGCGTCCCGCTTCACGAGGGTCGAGAAGTCGGCGACGTATGCGGTCTTCGACATGGTGGCGGAGCTGCGCGCACAAGGCGTGGAGGTGCTCGACCTGGGCGGCGGCGAGCCCGACTTCGACACGGCGGAGCACGTCGTGGACGAGGCGGTGAGCGCGCTGCGCACCGGCTTCACCCACTACACGCCGAGTCGAGGCCTCTCCGGCCTGCTTGAGGCGATCGCCGGGAAGCTCGCCAAGGACAACGGCATCGAGGCCGACCCGGCCACCGACATCATCGTCACTCCGTCGGCCAAACACGCCCTGTTCGCCACCCTGTTGACGGTGCTCGACCCCGGCGACGAACTCCTGGTGCCGACGCCGAGCTGGGTCAGCTACTCGTCGATGGCGCGCCTGATCGGCGCACACCCGGTGCAGATCGCCCTGGACGGCGCGGACGGCTTCCGCATCACCAGGGAGCTGCTCGAACGGCATGTGTCACCGCGCACGAAAGCCCTGCTCGTCAACTCGCCGAACAACCCCACCGGACGGGCCCTGTCCACCGATGAGGCTCGCGCGATAAGCCGGTTCGCGACGGAGCACGACGTGCTCCTGATCGCGGACGAGATCTACGAGAAGATCCTCTACGACGGCAACGATCACCTCAGCCTCGGCGCGCTCTCCTGCTGCGCCGACCGCACGATCACGGTGAACGGCTTCTCCAAGGGCTACGCGATGACGGGCTGGCGCCTGGGCTACGCGGCCGGGCCCACCGACATCATGACGCAGATGCTCAAGGTCCAGCAGCACACGGTGGGCTGCACGGGTTCGTTCGTCCAGCGGGGCGGAATCGCCGCGCTCACCGGTCCGCAGGAGCCGGTCGACCGGATGGTCGCGGAGTACGCGGCACGCCGCGCTCTCCTGGTGGACGGCCTCAACACGCTGCCAGGAGTGTCCTGTGCACCCCCGGAAGGGGCGTTCTACGCCTTCGCGGACATCCGCGGCACCGGCTTCGCGGACTCGGCGTCCTTCACCCAGTGGCTCCTGAAGGAGACAGGGGTGGCCATGATGCCGGGCTCGGCGTTCGGTCCGGGCGGCGAAGGCTACGTACGGCTGTCGTTCGCCACGTCGCCTCAGGTGCTCCAGGCCGCTCTTGAGCGGATGGGGCGGGCACTGGCGCGGGGCTGACGGCCTCTCGGCGCGTACGCCGCGTTGCCGCGCGGCCGCTCCAGGGCTCCCGGGACCGCCCGGGGGCCCTGGGCCTGTCCGGTCGATCAGGCCGGGCTCGACCTAAGCGTCGTATTCGTGCCCCAGCAGCTGCAGCGCCCCTCGCACCGCAGCGTCGAACGGCTCCGGCGACTCCGCGGCCCTGGCGATGACGTACCCGCCCTGCACCACCGCCGCGATCATCGCGCCCACGCACTGCGCGTCGAGCCCTGCGTCGATCTCACCCGCCGCCTGGCCCTCGGCGACCAGCTCCGCGAGGCGGCCGCGCAGCCAGGCGAAGAGCTCGTCCAGTGGGGCGCGCAGACGGTCGTCGGAGATGACGTCGGCGTCCATCGACAGGCGCCCGATGGGACAGCCGCGGAGCACGTCGCGCTCCCGCAGCAGATACGCCGCGATGCGCTGGGACGCCGAGCCCGGGCCCGAGAAGTGGGCCTCGGCCGTTTCCCTCAGCTCCTGGGCGCTACGTTCCATCGCCGCGAGGGCGAGGCCCGCCTTGCCCTCGAAGTGGTGGTACATGCTGCCCACTCCGGCGCCGGAGCGCTGCTGTATCGCCTTGGGGCTGGTGCCGACGTAGCCCCGCTCCCAGAGCAGTTCCCGGGTGCTTTCGATCAGACGTTCTGCGGTCCCCATGGCGGCACTCTATCCACTCGTCCTGGGACTTGATCAAGGATTCCGTCCGGTACCTGATCAGGCGTTCCGCCGGGTGCGGCGCCGCACCGACAGGGCCAGGAGGGTGCCGGTGGCGAAGGCCGCCGCCGCGATCCCCGCCGACAGGCGCAGGCCCGAGGTGAAATCGGCCACCGAGGCGACGAAGGTGCCGAACAGGGCCACGCCGACGGCGCTGCCGACCTGCCGGGAGACGTTGAAGACGGCCGAGGCGATGCCCGCGCCCGAGGCGGGGGCGGCCTCGATGATGGCGGCGGTGGCGGCGAGAGCCGTCATGGTCTGGCCGAGGCCGGTGGCGATCAGGGCGAACAGCAGGACCGGGTACGGGGTGTCGGGCCCGGCGAGCAGCCAGCCGAGGAAGCCCGCGGTGCCGAGGGCGAGACCGGCGGCCATCGGGACGTACGGGCCGGTGCGGGCGGCGACACGGCTGAACAGGGGGGCGGCGATCAGACCCATGCAGACGGAGGGCAGCAGCGCGAGACCGGTGGCCAGGACGGTGTAGCCGCGCTCCTGCTGGAAGTAGAGCGTGGTCAGGAAGAGCATGCCGTAGTAGCCGAGGCTGATCAGTAGGCCGATCGCGGCGGTCGAGGTGAAGGCGCCGGAGCGGAAGAGGGACGGTGGCAGCAGCGGCGCGCGCTCGGTGCGGCCGGTGGCCTCCCTGGCTTCGAGGGTGCGCTCCACCAGGGCGAAGGCGGCCAGGGCGGCGACGCCGATGCCGAATGCCGAGAGGACGAGCGGGGACGTCCAGCCGTGCGAGCCCGCCTCGTTGAGACCGCCGGCGAGGGCGACGAGGCCGACGATGCCGAGGACCTGGCCGACCGGGTCCATCTTGCGGGCGGCGGGCTTCCGCGCGGAGGCCGGGATGTGCCGGAGCGTGAGGAGGACGGCGAGCGCGCCGACCGGCAGGTTCAGCCAGAACACGGAGCGCCAGTCGAGCCCGGAGACGAGCAGTCCGCCCACCGCGGGCCCGGCGCCGAAGGCGACCGAGGCGACGGCGCCCCAGATGGCGATCGCCCTGGCCCGCACCGCGCGGTCCGGGTAGGTCGCCTGGAGCAGCGCGAGCGAGGCGGGCACGAGGAACGCGGCGCCCGCGCCCTGCGCGAGCCGTCCCGCCACCAGCATCCCGGAGGTCCCGGCGAAACCGCAGGCCAGCGAGGCGGCGGTGAAGACGCCGAGCCCGGCCAGGAACATCCGGCGGTGCCCGAGCCGGTCGGCGAGGCCGCCGCCGAGCAGCAGCAGTCCCGCGAAGACGGTGCTGTACCCGTCGACGATCCACTGCAGCGCCGAGGCCCCTGTGTGCAGGGAGTCACTGATGTCGGGGACGGCGACATTGACGACGGTGACGTCCAGCATCACCAGGAAGTAGCCGAGGCTGAGGGCGATCAGCGGGGGCAGGGAGAGGGCGGGCTTCACGCCTGACGTGGACTTCGGGGCGGTGACGGGCTGTGGGTCCGCCTGGGCGGCACTGGGGGTGATCTCGGTCGCTGTCATGGGAAGAGCATCGGAGCCGGATACTTCGTCGCATGACGAAGTGTCGTTGTCATACGCTCTGATCATGCCGAACGCCAGCCGCCCCACGGCGAAATCGACTCGCCACAGCACCCGGTCCTCGGCCTCGGAGCACCACGGAGAGCCGCTCAAGCGTCAGACCGACATCGCGCGTGCCGCGGCCCTGATCGCCGACCCGTCGCGCGCCCGCATCCTCAAATGCCTCGCCGACGGCCGCACCCTGCCGGCCGCCGCGCTCGCGGGAGAGGCGGGGGTCAGTGCCGCCACGGCAAGTGTGCACCTCGCCAAGCTGGTCGAGGGAGAGCTCGTCACGGTCGAGCAGCAGGGCAGGCACCGCTACTACCAGCTCTCCGGGCCGGACGTGAGCGCCGCCCTGGAGGCCCTCGCCCTGATCGCCCCGCCGCTGGCGATCACGTCCCTCAAGGAGAGCAACAGGACCAACGCCCTGCACCGTTCCCGGACCTGCTACGACCATCTGGCCGGACAGCTCGGCGTCGCCCTCATGCGCGCGCTCCTCGATCGCTCCGTGCTGACCGGGCACGACGGTATCCACCGCCCCAAGGAGGCGGTGCGGGACCGGCCTTCGTCGTACGGGCGCGACATCTCGTACGAACTCACCGACACGGGACGGGAGAAGCTCGCCGAACTCGGCGTCGACCCCGACCGTCTGCCGCCCCGCCGCCCCGCGATCCGGTACTGCGTCGACTGGAGCGAGCACCAGCACCACCTCGCCGGCGGCCTCGGCGCCGCGCTCACTGCACGGCTGTTCGAGCTCGAGTGGGTACGGTGGGGGGCGAGCCCGCGCGTGGTGCACCTGACGGACGCGGGGGCTCAGGGTCTGGAGCGCTCGCTCGGCCTGGTGCTCGCGGGATAGCTCGCGCCGCCTCCACCTTCGGCGGAGCCGGAGCTCGCCTTTGGGGTACGTGGACGAGGGCCGGCTCCTCCAACAGCCGATGTACGGGGATGCCTCGACGGTGATGCTCGTGGCCATGGAACCCACCTACGTACTCTCCGACCCCGAGCGCGACCAGCTCACCGCAGTTCTCGACTCCGTGGCCAAGAGCCCGTACGAGGACTACGAGGCCTTCTCGCGGGCCGTCGGCGACCTGATCGCGCGCGGCGAGGTGCCCGCCTTCTTCACCGACGTCTGCACGCGCATCCGCGACGACCGCAGGACCGGCGCGTCCGACGCGCATGCGCTGCGCAACTGCCCGCTGGACGCGGAGATCCCGCTCCTGGACCTGGACGACCCGGTCGCGGACAAGCACGCGAAGAAGAAGACCTTCGTCGGCGAGGCGTTCCTGGAGCTCTTCGCTCAGCTGGTCGAGACGCCGCTCCTTTCCTACGCGACCCGCTTCAACGGCGACTTCTTCACGGACGTCGTCGCGATCAACCGCTACAGCGGAATGCAGACCGGCTTCAGCGACAGCGAGCTGGTGTACCACAACGACCGCACGGCCCACCCCGTGCGCGCCGACTTCATCTCGCTGCTCGGTATGCACTGCCCCGAGGGCGACTTCATCTACACGGGCTTCGTGGACGGGCGCGACCTGCTCGCGCACCTCAGCGCGGATGAGCAGCTCCAGCTCAGGGAAGCGCAGTTCATCACGCCCTTCGACGTCTTCTCGCGCGACAACAACAAGGACCTGACGGTCTCCGAGGTCCACCCGATCCTGGAGAACCACCACAGCTTCCGCTACCTGGACACCTGCACGACGACCGCGCCGGGCGCCCCCGAGTCCGCGAAGGACGCGCTGCTCGCCCTCAAGAACGCCCTGGTCCGCGCGGACAAGACCCGCCACCGCATCCGGACCGGCGACCTGTTCACCTTCGCCAACCAGGACGGCCTGCACAGCCGCGACAAGATGGAGATCAACGACGCGTCCCGCGCCCGCCGGCGCTGGCTCCTGAAGACGTACGCGTTCCGCGACGCGGCCGCCGCCGAACGGCACGCCGACCGCTGGCTGAACGGGGTACGGGGCCGCGTGGGCGACTGACCCCGTCCGACCCGCACCCCTGAAGGACCGCCGGCCGACGGAGGCACCCCGGCCCCGGGCCTCCGTCGGCCGAACCGTTCCCTCACGACCACGGCGGGCGGTCCTCGTCAAGCGCCCGGCGCATCAGCAGGACCGCCTCCAGACGGTTGCGGACCGACAGCTTGGTGAGGGAGTGGGAGACGTGGCTCTTGACCGTCGCCGGGGTGACCTTGAGGCGGCGGGCCGTCTCGTTCGTGGACAGGCCCTCCGCCAGGAGCGTGAGGACCTCGCGCTCCCGCTCCGTGAGGGAGCGCAGAAGCAGGCCGACCGAGCGGTCGCTGCGCTCCCGCGCAGGCACGGCGGCCGTGCGCGAGGAGGCCGGCCAGAGGCCGAGAAGCTCCGGTGACAGCACCACGTAGCCGGTCGCCGCCGCCCGCACCGCGGCCGCGAGACGGCCGATCTCGGGGTCCTTGACCAGGGCGCCCGCGCACCCCGCGGACAGTGCGGCGCCGAGCGACTCGGGGTTCCACCCGGTGTCGAGCAGCAGCACTCGCACCCCCTTGTGCACCAACTCCGCGGCGGCCGACGCCGGCCCCGCCCGCCCGGCGCCCGACCGCCCGGCGCCCGCGAGGACGACGACATCGACCCCGCTCAGCGGCCAGTGGTGCAACGGCAGGCCGCTGTCCACGGTGCCGAGCACCTTGATCCGGTCCGCCCCGTCGAGCGCCCGCGCGAGGACGTGCCGGGACACCGGGTCGGCGTCGGCCAGCAGGACGTACACGTCGGAGCGTTCGGTCCCGTACAGCAGAACCAGCCCGTCCTCGGCGCCTTGTACGGTCATCTCCACTCGTCATCTCCACTCCGTTCGCGCCGTGCACAGCATGCGGACGGGCCGGGGCCGACGGGTGCCGGCCCCGGCCCGAGGCGCGCATCAGGCGGCAGCCGCCGGCTGGCGCCGGTCCAGCAGCTCCTCGGCAAGGCGGTACTTCAGGACGGAGATGTCCTCGCAGTCCCCGCCCTCCCGCTCGGCGATGTGCACCCGGTACAGCTCGGTCAGCTCCTCGTCGCTCACCGCGATCCGCAGCTCGTCGAGGATGTGCCGCAGCACGGCCCGCCCCGAGTGCCGCCCGATCAGGAGCGAGCGCTCGCGCCCGAAGCGGGCGGGCTCCACGTATTCGTACGTCGCCGGGTTGCGCAGCATCCCCTGCTGGTGGATCCCGGCGGCCGTTCCGAAGGCGTACGTCCCGAAGATCGCCTTGTTGCGGGGCTCCTCCAGGCCGATCACACCGCGCAGCGCCGTGTACGCCTCGTACATCGCGGACACGTCGATGTCGGTGTGCAGACCGAGGATGTCGCCCTTGTAGGTGAGCAGCGCGGCCAGCTCCTCCAACGGCGTGTTGCCCGCGCGCTCGCCGATGCCGCCGAGCGTCGCCTGCACCTCGTCGGCCCCGGCCTCGAGTCCCGCCACGGCGTTGGCCAGCGACAGCCCGAAGTCGTCGTGGCAGTGCGTGGAGATGCGGATGCCCTCGGGCAGCCAGGAGCGGAACTTCGCGATGAGCGCCCCGTACTCCTGCGGCAGATTGCACCCGGAGGTGTCCGCCACCGCGAAGCAGGTGGCGCCCGCCTCGACCGCGCCGAGCGCGATGGCGCGCAGCAGCTCGTCCTCGCCCCGGCTGGCGTCCTCGATGCCCACGGACACCGCATCGACGCCGAGCGAGCGCGCGTACGCGACCGAGTCGGCGACCTCGTCGACGGCCTGTTGGCGGCTGATGCCCCGCTTGTGCCGCAGGTGCATGTCGCTGCCGGTGGCCATGATCTGCACCTGGTGCCGCTCGACGCCGCCCGCGTCGACGGCGGTCTCCACATCGGCCCGTACGGCCCTGCAGAACGTGGTGAACCACGCCGAGGTCAGGCTCCGGGAAATCAACCGGGTCGCCTCGAACTCACTGGGCGACGAGGCGGGAAAACCCGCCTCGATGTAGTCGGCGCCGAGCGACTCTATTCGCAGGGCGATTTCGCGTTTCTGTCGCGGATTCATCGCGTTTCCGGGCGCCTGCTCGCCATCACGGAGCGTGGTGTCGAAAATGGAAACCCTGCGCGAATCGGCTGTCATTGACATCGCATCCTCTTCGTGGGTCTTTGCTGCTGACGCAGCTCAACACCGGGGACACTAGGACGCGTCGAGGCGGATGAGCGGCCGTCCGTACTGGCCGGTCAGGGCCATGACCCCGATGGGTCGACTTTTACGCCGAAGCCCTTCTTCATTTACTGGTGCGTCGGCCGGTGGCCGGTCAAGGCCACGGCAGCGTTGGGTCACCTCCACTGGTTGCCGAGAGGTGGAGGTGGAATGCGAGAGTTATCTCGAAGCGCTGACCGGCGTAATCCACGGCGGTCACCGAAGGGCCGGAACCAGCCATGACTTTCCGCCGCCAAGCCCTGAGCCACGGAAGAGGGAATACCCATCATGCGCAAAGTCCATCCGCACACCAGCAGCCTCGCCGCCGCGTCGGACGACGTGATCCGGGGCGCGGTCACGGCCACGTCGGACGACGACCTGATCTGGGGCTGAGATGTCAGCCCCAGACTGACGGCGTGGGCGGGGTCACCACCCCGTCCACGCACTCCAGTCCATGGACGGGCTCCTGAGGAGCACGCAGCCACCCCGAGAGATTCACGTAGTCCGCGCGCGGCGCCGCGTGCAGCACCGCCGCCACGGACCGCGCGGTCGCCGGAGGCGAGCCGAGCAGCACGGACAGCCCCCGCTGGCCCGCCTGTTCCATGATGCCCAGGGCAGCCGTGAGTCCGCCCACGGCGTCCAGGCTGAGGTTGATCCCGTCGTACCGGGACACCAGGCGCCCGACGTCGCCGCCCTCCCCGTACGCCAGATCAGCGATGATCGGGAACGGTCGGCGCAGCGTCGCGAGGGCGCCCGACTCCGCTTCGGGCAGGGGCTGTTCGAGCAGCCGTACTCCGTGGGAGTGCAGGACCGGCAGCATCGTGCGCAGCCGGTCCACGTCCCAGGCCCCGCCGACGTCGGCCATCAGCCAGGCGTCGGGCCGGTAGCGGCGCACCGCGTCGAGCCGTGCCAGATCGTCCTCGACGGCACCCGCGCCGAGCTTCAGCTTGAGGGAGGCGAAGCGGTTACTGCTCCGCAACTCCTGCTCCAGAGCAGTCTGTTCGAGCAGCGGCACGGTGCGGATGACCGGCACCGGCTGTGGACGGGGCACCCCGAGCAGCTCCCACGCGCGCTGCCCGCTGCGCTTGGCGAGCAGGTCCCACAGGGCGGCGTCGAGGGCGCTCCGCACCGGCCCCGGAGGAAGCAGCCCCGGCAGCTCGACCGGGCTGATCATCCGGTGCAACGCGCCTCGTACACCGTCGAGTTGTCTGTACACCGCGGCGGGCTCGTGCTCGTCGACGTACGGCAGGAGCGTCGCCTCTCCCCGCCCCGCACTGCCCGCGTTGCGCAGGGTCACGCGCAGCACGGCCCATGCGCGCGAACCCGCGGGGGGTGCGGAGCCGGGCGCCTGCGCGGGCAGGACGGCGCACTGGACCCGCAGCGGTGTCCCCGTCAGGGACCTGAGGAGTGCGGGGTCGAACACGAGGGCTCCTGACTCACTTCCGATCTGCGGGAGCACCATCCTGACGAGCGGCATCCGCACACCACCAGGCTTCGGGGGCGGCACCCCGCGGCGTGGCCGCTTGCGGACATCTCCACCCGGTGGAGACCAAGGCAACCGCCAGTTGATCTGTTAGTCAAGCAGCCCCATCTCCGCGGCCGCGATGCCCGCCTGGAACCGGCTCTCGACCCCGAGCCGCGCCATCAGGTCCGACATGACACGCCTCAACGTCCTCACCGATACGCCGAGTTCACGGGCGATCGCCTCGTCCTTGCGCCCCGTGGACATCAGCCGCAGCACCCACAGCTGCTGCGAGCTGAGCCCGGGCTCCTGGCCGCTCCCGGTCGACTCCAGGGGCGCGGCCGACGCCCAGCACATCTCGAAGACCTTCACCAGCAAGGCGGTGACGGCCTCTCCGCGCAGCACCATCATGGCGTTGGCGGAGGCGGTGTGCAGCGCCGGCACCAGGGCCTGCACCCGGTCGACGAGGATGAAACGGAACGGCACGATGTTCGCGATCCGCACCTGCGCGCCCGCGCCCCGCAGCTCCTGGAGGTGGGCCATCGAATGGACGATCCGGGTCATCGGCCGCAGGTGGATGCTGCGCATCGACACTCCGCGCTCGAGTACGCGCAGATCGCGCCGCAGTCCTTGCGCGAGCGCTTCCGCCGGCATCACGGGTCCGGGATGCATGCTGAGGATCTCCGAGGTCGCGATGTCGGCAGTGTCTCCGAGCACCCGCGCGATCTTCTCCGGATCGCTGACGACTTCCCCGCTCAGCCCGCTGCTGCGCGCGGTGTGCAGCGGCAGGAACACCTGGCGCATCGCGTCGATCTGCTCGCGGGTACGCCGGATCTGCTCGGTCAGCCGCGCGGCCGCCTCCTCCTCGGCGGCGAGCAGCCGCAGCAGCGCCGCCTCCGGGGCCGTCGCCTTCGCCGTCGGCTCGCCGTCCGCCGGGGAGCCGTCCGACGACTCGATGAGCAGGCCGAGCCCGAGCAGTTCCTGCCGGGCGCGCTCGACCTCGTCGACGGTGCCACCGAGCTGCTCGCAGGCACTGCGCACGGTCCAGTCGCTGCGGGACGATGCGTACCCGAAGAGCCTCAGAGCCTGAGGTCCGATGGCCGGTGTGCTCATGCCGTCCACTGCCTTTCCCCTACGGATCGGTGGGGTGGTGAGTCGGCGACGGGGGGCCGCCCGAGTCGCCCGAGTCGCCCGGGCCGAGCAGCTCCCACAGCCCGTTCAGCCGGGTGCGGCTTCCGGTGCCGGGTTCCCTGCCTGACTGCGCCCCCGCGAAGACCGCGGCGGTCACCAGGGCCGCGAAGGTGCCGGGCGGGAACGCCAGGACCAGCCCGCCCTCTTCCTGCGCGCGCCGGACGAGGTCGATGATGTGCGCGGAGACCGCCGAGGGCAGGTCCCGCTCCGAGGACCCTCGATATCCGTCCGAGGCGAGCCGGACGGCGGCACGGAAGACGGTGTCGTCGTCCATCAGGCGCGCCAGCTGCCCGGCGAGCTCCCGCAGTTCGCGGCCCGGCCCGAGCGACTCGGCGGCCAGCTCCGTCCGCAGACTCTCCCAGGCCAGCATGCCCTCGTCCGCCACGGCGGCGGCCAGGTCCTCCTTCGAGGCGAAGTGGCCGTACAGCGCGCCCTTGGTCATGCCGATGTTCTCGACCACCGCCTTCAGGCGAGCGCCGGAGTAACCGCGCGCGGCGAACTCGTCGGCGGCGGCCTGCAGCAGCAGGCGTCGGGTCCGCACGGACCGTTCCTGGCTCACCGGAGGTGTCTCGCATCCGTCCCACGTCTCCCGTCGACCGAGTACTCCATGACAACAAAATACCATCCCGAAGGTATTTTTTAAGCGGTGTGTGCGGTCCCTCCCGGCCACGCGCCGACAGGGACCGCTGCGCCTCAACTCATGCTTTTCACCCCGGCGTTACGAGGACGGGGACCCGTCCGCGCCGCCAGGAAACGCCAGCCCCGCGCCGCCCCCCGCTCGGCCAGGACCGGGTCGTCACCGACGACCACGGGATGACCCACCAGGGACAGCATCGGCAGATCGCTGCTGTGGTCCGCGTACGCGAAACAGTCCTCCGCCCGCACACCCAGGCGCGCCATGAGAGCGGCCACGGCCGTCTCCTTGGCAGCCCCGATCATCGGCCGCCGCACCTCGCCCGTGAGCATCCCTGCGGCGTCCGTGAGCTGCTCGGTCGCCAGCACATGGCGCGCCCCGAGGTCCTCGGCGACCGGCTGGACCAGGACCGACCCGGAACCGGTGACGAGGGCGACCTCGTGGCCGGAACCGCTGTGCCGCTGAAGGGCGTTCAGCGGCTCGGGCAGATAGGCGTCCACCCCGTGCCGGTACTGCGCGTACCACCGCCCGGCAGCCTCTTCGAGGCGTACCAGGGGAACGCCGGCGAACCGCCGGAAGTACGCGCGATTGAGCGTCTCCCGGTCCGCGCCTGCGGTGCGGGGCGGATCGGTCGGGCTGCCCTCGCCGGCGGTCAGGGCGGACCAGAACCACCAGAAGCTGAGCATGCTCTTCCCGGCGAGCAGGGTCTCGTCCACGTCGAAGAAGGCGATACGCCGGGTCACTTGGCTCCTTCCGCGGTCGCGGCCCGCGCGGTGAGCAGGGCGCCCGCGTAACTCGACGCCGCCGCATCGAAGTTGAGCGTGGCATGGCTGCGCGCCGCCGTGATGTCGCGCCAGCCGCGCTGCAGGGCGTCGCCCTCGTCGAGGGCGTGGAGCCCCGCGGTCTGGAAGAGCTGGTCGGCCGCGGTGGCGCAGAACTCGACGGCCGCGGCCACGTCACGCTGGTTCTCGGCGACGAGGACCGGCGTGACCGGAGCATGATCGGCCCGCTGCGCGGCCCGCTCGAGGAGCAGCCGCGCGGACTGGATGTGCGCCGACGAACGGGCCAGCACCCGCTGCTGCACCGGCTGTTGGGACGCCGTGCTGCCGTCGGGGCGCACCCGCCCGGACTGCTGCAGCCACCAGGTGCGCAGCGCCCCCTCGGCGGCGCCCAGGATGGGAGCCGCGAAGATCAGGGCCGCCACCAGGGGGAACGGGACGGTGTGGCAGCGAGCCGCGTGCGTCTGGACACGGCCCAGGTCGCGCACGGTGAAGGTGAGGTGGTCGGGGACGAAGACGTCGGCTTCGACACTGTTGCTGCCGGTGCCGCGCAGGCCCACGGGGCGCCAGGTGTCGAGTACCTTCACGTCCGTGCGTCGCACCGCGAAGATCCGGTGGTCCCGGTGGACATGCGCGGTTCCCGAGGAATCGTCCACCGCCGGCGCCCAGGAGGCGAGCAGCACCCAGTCCGCCTGGTCGATCCCGCTGGCCGTGGTCCACTTCCCGGTGAGCCGCCAGCCGGAGCCCGCACGTTCGGCGCTGCCCTGCGGCGGTACGACGGAGGCGGCCACGCACACATCGGGGGTGCTCCCCCACAGCTCTTGCTGCCCGGCCTCGGGAAGATAGGAGGCGAGCCGCCCGTGCGCCGCGTACAGGGCAGCGCACCACGCGGTGGACGCGCAGGTCTCGGCCAGCGTGGAGACCGCATCCAGGAGGGCGGTGAACGTTCCGGCACAGCCGCCCCATCGCTCGGGCACGAAGTGCCGCGCGAAGCCGTCCGCCACCAGCGAGTCGGCGAGCCGGTCGGTGAGCCTGCACCCTTCGTCGAGGAGCGCCCGGTCGTCGCGGGCGATGCGCAGCGTCTGTTCCAGATCACTCAGCACGTGGCAGCACCTGCCCGCCGGGCCAGCATGCCGAGCGGGGACGTGGTGCGGCCGGTCACCTGCGCCGAAGCGAGGGTGCGAGCGCCCTGGCGGGCGGTGAGCAGGAAGGCATCGGGGCCGGTGGACTCCGCGGTGACGGTGACGGGGAGGTCGGGTTCGCCGAACGCGACGAACGACGTCCGCATGGAGTGGACCGCCCAGCCGCCGGGGGCGTCCTGGCTCGCGCGGACGAGCGCGCCCTGCCGGAAGGCCTCGACGAGCACCATGCCCGGCACATGGTCACAGGCGTGATCGAAGAGGGAGGCGTGCCCGGTGTCCAGGCGCACCCTCCAACCACCGTTCACATCCGGGGAGTTGGTGAGCAGCACGGCATCGCTCCGGTCCCGCCCGACGTCGGATGCGAGCAGCGGCTGCCCCACGGGATCCTCCGCCGTACGGTCTGCGTGCACGGCATCCGAGACACCACGGCCTCGTACGACGGCGTACTGCCGGGGCGCGAGCGCGTCCCAGCGCATGGCGGCCCGACCCACCGGGCGGCCGCCGACGAGGATGTCCGCGTCGGACGACATCCGGAAGCGGCGCGAGTTGCCCTGCTCACGGCACAGGGTGATGTCGAAGACCACGTCGGCACCGTCGCCGCTGTCGCGGACCGGCGCGTCGAGGTGGAAGTCGAAGCTGTGCAGGACGAAGGCGTGGTCCATCGGGACGTCGTGGAAACGGTGCGAGAGATAGATCCCCGCCTGCCGCATCGTCTCGACGACCACCAGGGAGTCCCTGCTTCCGTCGGCGGCGCGCTGGTACAGGAGGTGGTCGTGCGGCCAGCGGACCCAGACGGCGAAGCGGTCGCCGGCCAGCGGCCCTGCGGCGGACAGTAACACCTCGCGGTCCGCCGTCTTGTGAACCAGAGTGCGTGGAACATGAGCTCCGGCAGAGTGTCCGGCAAGCAGAGAGCCGGGCAATATGTCGGTTTCGGACATGAGCATTTCCCCCATCTATGAAAAGGACATGCCATGACGCCGGTGACCACAAGTGACGCCTGGCCACTGACTGTTCAGCGGGTCGAAAATATACCTGCGGGAAGGTATATTGCAATGGCCATCCGGCGCATGGATGGCAAGGGGGCATCCGAGGGGTAACCCGAGAAGGCGAGAACCAGCGTGGACCAGAAGAAGAGCCGGGCGGCGTTCCCGGTGACGGAGCGCAGGACGGCAGGCGATGGCCGGCAGGGGCGCGGCCCTGAGCTGCAACAGGAGCGGGCCGTGCGCACCCGTACCCAGATCCTGGACGCCGCGGCCGAACTCTTCGACAGACACGGGTTCGCGGGGACCTCCGTCAAGGACGTCGCCGACCGCGTGGGCATGACCAAGGGCGCGGTCTACTTCCACTACCCCACCAAGGAAGCGCTCACCATCGCGGTCGTCGAGGCCCACTACGGCCGCTGGCCGGTGCTCCTGGAAGCCGTACAGGCCAAGGGACTCGGCCCGATGGACACCCTGGTGGAGCTGCTCGACCGGACCGCGGTGGCCTTCCGCGACGACCCGGTCGTCCAGGGCGGCGCGCGACTGCAGATGGAACAGCCACTGGCCGAGGGCGCGTTGCCCGAACCCTACGTCGGCTGGATGAACCTCCTCGAACAGCTCCTGACGGAGGCCGAGGAGGCGGGCGAGCTGCGCGCGGGCATCTCCCCTGCAGCGGCAGCCCACATGCTGGTCGCGACCTTCTTCGGCACCCAGCACATCTGCGCACGGCTCGGACGGCGCGCGGATCTGGTGCGGCGATGGGAAGAGGCGCGGGACTTGATCGTGTACGCGCTGCGCGCCTGATCCGCACCGGTACAGGTGCCGGCACAGGCGTCGGCACCGGCAAGGCACCTGCCTGAGCGACGGGGCCGTCGCCGTCCTTCGCCGTCCGCCGCCTGCCACCCGCCCTGCCCCCGCCCGCCCGAACGGCGGTGGGGGCAGGGCCGGCGTGTCACTTCGACTGGTCGGCCGTGGTGACGAGCGCGTCGGCGATGTCGGCGGCGAGGAGGAAGGGGAGGTAGCGGTTGCCCGGGGTTTCGTGGTCGCGGTAGCGGGCGAACGGCAGCAGGGAGGCGAGCAGGGCCCACTGGTATTCGAGGTCTCCGAAGGGCCAGTTCTGCTGCTCGCAGCCCTTGAGGATGGTGCGCAGCTTGGTGACGCCGGTCAGGACGCGCCGTACCTCCGGATCGGTGTCCTCCGGGATCTCCGCCGCCCACAGGGCCTCGCCGTGCAGTGCTCCGCCGAACCAGGCGCGGATCTGCTGGAGCTGCTCGGCGTTCCAGGGGAACGTCCGGGACCACAGGGCGGATTCGAGACGGGCGAAGTCCTTGCAGATGTGCCCGTGGTGGGTGGTCTCGAAGTCGATGACGTACAGCGCCGGGCGCTGGCCTTCGGGGCCGCTGGCCAGGACGTTCTCGCCGTGCAGGTCGCCGTGGGAGACGCAGGTCAGGTAGGACCGTGTCGTCAGGCCGTGCTGCCGGTCGTACAGCAGCCAGTCGAAGAGCGCCTCCGTGTCCGCGTCCGGCTTGCTCACGTCCGCGATGTGCGCCACCAGCCACAGAGGATTCGTGGCACCGTGATCGCGTTCCGTGACGAGCGAGCTGCGCCCGAGGGCGGAGTCCTGGAGCAGGGGCCCCAGGTAGCGGTGGTGCCAGGGCAGTCCGCCCTCGATTCCGAAGGTGTCGCCGACCTCGGGCAGTCCGAAGTGGGCCAGTTCGGACTCGGCGTCCTTGCCGGGTGCGTAGCTGGTCCGCTCGAAGCTGGCGGGGCGGAGCGCGGGGTACTCGCCGCGCAGGTCGCCGATGGTCCGGCGCGCGTCGCTCAGCCAGGGGCCGAGCGCGTCGAGGAAGAGCTCCTCGATGACGTTCTTCAGCACGTCGCTCTCGGCCTTGCGCAACCAGCCGCGCAGCGTCTTCGGCTCGTCCCGGTCACGGAAGACGTAGGAAGTGAGAATGCCCTGGTAGCGGCTTCCGTTGCTGCTGTTGGCGATGGTCGTGGTGCCGACCACGCACTTGCTCGACCGGTAGAGGGGGTGCAGGAGCTCGCCGAAGGTGTCGAAGTTCTCCTTCTCCCGCTGGACCTTGGCCGCTTCGTCGATCTTGAGTACACCGACGGGGCCGAAGTTGTTGAACGTCAGGAAGGTCGGCACCGGCCGGCCGGCGAACAGGGCGCCCTGCACCATCGTGCCGGGCGAGCGGGGGGCGAGCTCGGCGGCGACTCCCTGCAGCAGACGGTTGGACAGCTGGACGGACGAGTCCTGATCACGCATGGAGAGCGAGCTGGACGCGGTCGCGACGCCAGGCTCCCAGGCGTTCTTGACGACCCGAACCGTACGGGTGGTGGCGAGCATGTCCATCGCCGACTTCCGCCAGAAGTCGCGGGCCTTCGCCTTCGTCTCCTCGCTGCCGGGGCCTGCGGGGGCGCCGGGCGCGCTGCGGTACAGGGCGTCCAGCATGCGTTCCAGCCGGTCGGCCTTCCACCCGGAGAGGATCAGCAGGCTGAAGGCGACGCTGCTCCGGTACTCCGGCTTGCCGACCCACTGGTTGAGCAGATGTGTCGCCCAGTGTTCGGGGTGGACATGGCGGTTGGGGTAATTCGGGTCCTGAACCCGCTCGTGGAACTTGCTGGATGCCGGGTCCGCGGGATCGGGCCCGCCGACGTGGAGCTGGATACCGACGGCATGCCGCAGCCAGCCGTACACCTGGGGCGCACGCTTCATCTCGGTGTCCTGAAGCCCGCCGAGAGTGAGCAGCGCGGCCCCTTCGGTGACGGACAGGAGCAGCTCACGCTGATCGTTCCGGTCCCGGCTCTCGATATGGATGACCTGGAGGTAGCCGAGGATGTCGGCGACGATCTGGTAGCCGTTGGAGGGCCAGTGCCGACTCAGGGAGTGATTCCAGAGCGCGCTCGTCAGCCAGTGCGTCCGGACCCTCTTCAGCTCGGCGACCGTCCCGCCCCTGGCGTACTGGACGGTCTCCCTCTGGGACACGTACCGGGCGTCCTTGGCGCGTTGGTGCAGAACCTGGAGGTCCTCGATCGGGACCGTCACATCGGCAAGGTGCTCCGCGAGTACGCCCAGGTCCTCGTCGATGACGGGTTTCAGTCGCTCTGCCGAGGCAGGGGCATTTTTCGTGAGGAGTTCGATGATCTGCGCACCGAGGCCGTCGATCAGCCCCTTGACGGGGGTCTCTCCCTGCCCGCCGGTCTGCCAGTCGTCGAGCAGCCGCTCCCAGTTCGGCGCCACGTACAGCTGTACGTCCACGACCTCGGCCTCGTCGAGCGGGGGCTGGACCGGTGTCGCGGCCGGCCCCTGGGACTGGACGGGCACCTGCGCCCGGATCTCGACCACCTCCGGGGCGGCGGTGTCCTGGACCGGGGCGGGGCCGAGCGTGGCGAGGTGCTTGCGGCAGAAGTCGATCGAACCGTTGTAGCGCTCGCCCGTGTTGCCGGACTCGTATAACTGCACGGCCAGTTCGAACAGCGTACGGGCCCGGTTGCCGTCCGTCCTGAGGTAGAACGCGGACGCGAGGTCGGAGGCGGCGTTGCCGATGCGGAAGATGGGCCCCACGAAGTTGCCCGCCGCGAGTTCCGCCTCGGCCCTCTCCAGGCCGGTGCGCGCCTTGGGGATGCGCTGTTCCAGTCCGGGGTCGTCCCGGAACGCCTCCTGCAGGGCCGACTTCGTGATGGCGAGTGCCTGTTGGAACTCTTCGGCGGTCACGGCAGCGGTCATCGACGCTTCCCTTCGGGCAGCATGCGTTATAGGCGGAGTTGCGGCACTTCATGCGATTTGCCGGGATTGCTATTCCAGCAGAACGCCGATAGCGGCGCCACACGTTCGGCCGAAGCTGATGAGGAAACGGGAAAGCGGGGACGACGTTCGTTCGTTCGCCGTGTCGCCGTCAGCGCACAGGTTCGATGTCCTCACGCAGTCGCCGGTCGCCGGTGAGAAAGGCGGACTGCGGGAGGACCACGTTCAGCTCCGCGCGCCCCCGGGTGATCTCGCGGCGGCTCGCGCCGATGACCTGCGGCTCGGTGGGGTCGCCCGCCAGGGTCAGCAGGGCCGTTCGCAGCTCGGTGGCGTCGGGTTTGTCGAGCACGAGGTCGTACACCTCGAAGAAGCGGACCTGCCGGTACGACTCCCCGGCTACCTTCATCGGCCCGTCGATGACCCTGCGCACGGGTGTGAAGCCGACCTCCCGGGCCAGGGGGGCGAGCTCGTCGTGGCCGACCTCACCCAGCTCCTCGAGGAGCTCGCGGCGCAGGCATTCCGTCGCCGCCTCGCGGTCCACTCCGCGATACAGCCAGCGGGCGAAGCCGAGGACCCGCGCGGCGGGCAGGAAGCCCCGCAGGTCGAGTCGCATCGCGTCGCTGGAACGGCTCTCGGGTTCGAAGCCGAGCCGCTCGAGTGTGGGGCGCGCGGAGTCGTGGTACTTCACCACTCCGCCGGGCGGGCCGAACGCCCCCGGGCGGGTGACGGAGCCGAACAGGACGTAGTGGTCCTCGTCATGGAGGCGCAGCAGCACGGCGACGGAGACACGCGTACGGCTCCAGGGCACGAGAAGGACGCGGAGGAGGCTCAGGTGCCGCCTGTTCTGCCAGAGCGTCCGGCCGATGAACGTGAGCAGAGCCACGACGATGCCACCGACGATCTTCTCGACCACTGGGCCGCCCCCTCCATCGCGCACGCGCCCCGCCCTCGATTCCCTCAATGTACGTGCTCATCGGGCGACTTGGAGTACTGATCACATGATCGGGCGTACCGCTCCGACGGATTGGGGCAGTGGAGGCGGATGAGGCGGGGCGGGCCGGCCGTCGGCGCCTGAGCTCAGGATTCCACCACCGATCCGTGCAGGATCCGGGCCAGTTCGCGTGGCTGGGAGAACATCGGCCAGTGGCCGGTGTCCATCTCGACCAGCCGCCAGCGTTCGCTGGTCAGCAGCTTGGCCACGTCGTCGGACGGCTCGGGGCCGTCGAGCAGGCACTTGATGTACGTCGCCGGGAGCTCGCCGAGCGGGCGGGGCAGTACGGCCGGATCGGTGAGTGCGGCGCCCGGGTGGGGGGTCGCGCCGGACACGATGCGGGCGATCTGGTCGTCGGTGAGGCCCTGGCCTTCGCAGTCGGGCGCGGTCAGCGGCGCCCAGAAGCCGCCGTTCTCGGCGATCGAGGTCTCCAGTGCCGACGGGCCCTGCCACCAGGCGGAGGCGAACGACTCGCCGTCGGCCGGGACGTTGGAGTCGACGAAGACCACGTGGGCCAGCCGGTCGCCGATGCGCTCGGCGGCCTGGCCGATCGGGATGCCCGAGTAGCTGTGGCCGACGAGGACGACGTCACGGAGATCGTGGCGCTCCACCTCGTCGACGATGTCCTGGACGTGCGTCTGCCGGCCGACCGGCAGACCCTGCTTGTCGGCGAGGCCTGTCAGTGTCATCGGGTGGGTGCCGTGCCCGGCCGCACGGAGCTCCGGCACCACGTCGTCCCACGCCCACGATCCGAGCCACGCGCCCGGTACCAATACGAATTCCGCCATGGTGGCAACGTAGCGCGGCGGTCCGACAACCCGCCCGGCTTCGGGCTCGATCGTCCGACCGCGCCAGGCAGCGGGCAGCGGATCAGGTGGTGGACCACCGGCCGGCGTGCCGCGGACCGGCCGTGGCCACGGCCGGGACGACCTCGCCGATCGGGTGCTGCCACTCGACGCCGCGGTTGTGGACGGTCGGGCGGCGAGGGAGCGGGCGGCGTCGACGGCCGGTTCGGAGAAGTCGAGGCCGCCGACGGAGGAGGCGCCGCGGCGGACCGCGAGAGCGTGTCCCGGCCGGGGCCGGGGAGTACATGTCGCGGAGGTTGTCCACAGGCTGCGGACGACGCGAACGGATTGTTGGCGGCGCAGCGCAGAATGGGGGGCATGACTGAGACCACCGAGTCCGCCACGGACTCCACCTCGGGCTCCGCGGCGGACTTCGCCGCGGGCATGCCCGCCTGGGAGCAGCGCTTCCGGGCACCCCGCGTCTCGCTGCCCGACTGGGCGGAGGACGCCCCGGACCGTTCGCTCTTCGTGTCGAACGCGACGGGGACGTACGAGCTGTACGCATGGGACCGCGCGACCGGCGAGCAGCGCCAGGTGACCGACCGGGCGAACGGGACGACGGACGGCGTGCTCACCCCCGACGGCGAGTGGATCTGGTGGTTCTCGGACCGGGACGGGGACGAGTTCGGGGTCTGGATGCGCCAGCCCTTCGGCGGCGGCACCGACGAGCCCGCGGCGCCCGGGCTGGATGCCTCGTACGGGGCGGGGCTGGCGCTCGGGCGGGACGGCACGGCGGTGGTGGGCCGCTCGACGGACGAGGACGGGACGACGATCCATGTCGTGCGGCCGGGGGCGGACCCGGTCGAGATCTACCGGCACCGGGAGTCGGCCGGCGTCGGTGACCTCTCGCACGACGGCGCGCTGATCGCGATCGAGCACACGGAGCACGGCGACGCGATGCACTCGGCGCTCCGCGTCGTCCGGCTCGACGGGGCGACGGTGGCCGAGCTGGACGACACCAAGGGCGGCTCGGTCGAGCTGGGCCTGGAAGTCCTCGGCTTCGCCCCTGTGGACGGGGACACCCGGCTGCTGGTGGGCCACCAGCGACGCGGCCGCTGGGAGCCCATGCTGTGGGACGTGGCGTCGGGCGAGGAGACCGACCTGGCGATCGACCTGCCCGGCGATGTGAGCGCCGAGTGGTATCCGGACGGCTCGGCCCTGCTGATCGCGCACAGCTTCGAGGCACGGAGCGAGCTGTGGCGCTTCGACCCGGTGATGCGTGAGCTGACCCGGGTGGAGACCCCGGCCGGGACTGTCTCGGGCGCTTCGGCCCGGCCGGACGGGACCGTGGAGTATCTGTGGTCGTCCGCCGCGCACCCGCCGAAGGTCCGCTCCACGGCGGGACGGGAGGTGCTGGACCCTCCGGGGATGGCGGCGCCCGGATCCGTGGGCGTGGAGGACGCGTGGGTGGACGGGCCCGGGGGGCGTGTCCACGCGCTGGTGCAGCGCCCGGAGGGCGAGGGCCCGTTCCCGACGGTCTTCGAGATCCACGGCGGCCCGACCTGGCACGACAGCGACGCCTTCGCGGCCGGTCCCGCGGCCTGGGTCGACCACGGCTATGCGGTGGTTCGGGTCAACTACCGGGGCTCGACGGGGTACGGGCGGGAGTGGACGGACGCGCTCAAGCACCGGGTCGGGCTGATCGAGCTGGAGGACATCGCGGCGGTCCGCGAGTGGGCCGTGGCCTCCGGGCTCGCCGACCCGGCCAAGCTGGTCCTGGCGGGCGGCTCATGGGGCGGCTATCTGACCCTGCTGGGGCTCGGCACCCAGCCGGACGCGTGGGCGCTCGGCCTGGCCGCGGTGCCGGTCGCGGACTACGTCACGGCGTACCACGACGAGATGGAGGCCCTGAAGGCGATGGACCGCACCCTGCTGGGCGGCACGCCGGAGGAGGTGCCCGAGCGGTACGCGGCGTCGTCGCCGCTGACGTACGTGGACGCGGTGAAGGCGCCGGTCTACATCTCGGCCGGGGTCAACGACCCGCGCTGCCCGATCCGTCAGGTGGAGAACTATGTGGACCGGCTCGCGGCCCGTGGCGCGGTCCACGAGGTGTACCGGTACGACGCGGGGCACGGCTCGCTCGTGGTGGAGGAGCGGATCAAGCAGGTGCGGCTGGAGCTGGCCTTCGCCGAGAGGCATCTGAAGGGAGGGGGAGCCCCGGAGGAGGAGTAAAGGGGGGCGTTCCGTACCGTGGAGGGGTGTACCGGTTCCTGCTGACTCCCCGCTGGTGGGGGATCAACGTCTTCGTCGTGCTGAGCATCCCCTTCTGCGTCTTCATGGGGACCTGGCAGCTCGGCCGGTTCGAGGACCGCGTCGCCACCCACCGGGCCGCCGAGGAGCGGCCCGACCCAGGCAGGCAGGCCGCCGCACCGCTCGAGGAGCTGCTGCCCGTCGACAAGGAGACGTCGGGCCGGCAGGCATCGGCGAGCGGGCGGTACGGGGAGCAGTTCCTCGTGCCGGACCGCCGGCTGGACGGGAAGCGCGGTTCGTACGTGCTGACGCTGCTGCGCACCGACAGCGGCAAGGTGCTGCCCGTCGTCCGGGGCTGGCTGCCCGCCGGGGCGACGGCGCCCGCCGCGCCCGCCGGTGAGGTGACGGTGACCGGTGCCCTGCAGGCGTCGGAGACGTCGAGCACCGACGGGGTGAACACGGCGGGCGGGCTGCCGCGCGGCCAGGTGGGCATGATCAGTGCGGCGTCGCTGGTCAATCTGGTGCCGGACGACGTGTACGACGCGTGGATCACGCTCACCACCGCGTCGGACGGTATGAGGCCGGTGCCGGCCGCAGCGCCGCAGGGCAGCACGCTCGATCTGAAGGCCTTCCAGAACCTCGGCTACACGCTGGAGTGGTTCGCCTTCGCGGGGTTCGTGCTGTTCATGTGGTTCCGCTTCGTACGGCGCGAGGCGGAGGCGGCGAAGGACGAGGCGCTCGGCCTCGACCCGGCGTAACCCGTAACGCGCATACAGGGCAGCTGTCCCGGTCACGAACAGCGGAGCAAGCCGCGTCGTCCGCGGCCCGCTCCGGGCTCCTCCCCACCCAGGACGCGCTGCCGGCGGGCCCCACCCATGACGGGCCGCTGAGCCCTTCCCCGGGTCCAGGAGTCCCGGGTCCAGGAGTCCCGGTTTCAGGAGTCCCCGGGTCTAGGACGGGTTCAGAACGCTCGTGCGGTAGATCGTGCCCGCGCACGCGTTGGGGATGGTCGCCGCGGCGCCCGGGGCGCCGGCCTCCGGGGTGTGCGAGACCTCGATGCTGCCGTCCGCCGTGCCGCCGTCCGCCGTGACGAGCTGGGTCTCGGTGGTGGTCGATCCCGTGCCGTCGGTCGTGCCCGACGAACCGCCGGACGTGGGCGACGGGTCGGGCGACGGTCCGGTCGCGGGACAGGTCTCCGACGGAACGAACGCGAACTTCACCTCGTACGACGTCGACGGCTCCAGGAGCACCGCGCCGGCCTGGGCGCTCGGGTCGGGCAGGCCGGTCGCGGCGTCGCCCTTCGCGTGCTCGACCACGCTGATCTTCGCGGGATCGGCGGCGCCCTGCGCCCGGACGGCGACCGAACCGGGGCCGGTGACGGCGCAGGCGGTGCCGGACACGTTGGAGATGCGGAACGTGCCGTACACCTTGCCCTCGGAGTCCGGCGCGCCGACCTCCGTCCCGTCCACGCCGAGCTGACCGGCCTCGCAGGTGGGCGTCGTGGCGGGGATGCTCTCGGCGGGATCTGCCGGGCCGCCGGGCGTTGCGTCCGACGCTTCGCTGCCCGGCGTCTCGGGCTTCTGCGACTCCTCGGAATCGCCCGGGGTGCCGGGCTCCTGGCCGGAGGGGCTGTCGCCCCCCGTCCCGCCCCCGTCCTCCGCCTCGGTGCCCGTGCCGCCCTGGGCCTGTTCACCGTGTCCCGCATTGACGGAGCTGCCGTCGAAGACACCTCCGGTGCTTGCGACGTGGACGAAGGCGGGGACGGCGGTGCCGAGCAGGATCACCGATGCGGCCATGCCGACGAGGGCCTGGCGCTTACGGGCGCGCCGCGCGGGCACGGCCTTGCGGAGGTGGTCCAGGGCGCCCTCGGACGGTGCGAGGTCCTCGACGGCGTTGTGCAGCAGCCGCCGCAGGGCCAGCTCGTCGCCGCCGAGCGCGTCCGCGAGCGCGTCGCCGCTCAGCGGGTCGCCGCCCAGCACGTCGCCGCCGAGCCCGCGGTCATGCCTGTCGTGGCCGTCATGGCCGTCGTGGCCGTCGTGGCCGTCGTGGCCCTCACGCACGCCACGTTCATCCCGCTTGCCGCGTTCATCCCGGTTGTCGTGCTTGCCGTGAAACCCGTCCAGCGGCCCGTTGTTCACAATTCCGTTCCCAGTCCGGTCGTTCAACGGCCCGTCCGGCCCGTACAGCTCAGTTTCGTACTCACGATCGTGCCTGGGCTCGCGATCCGGCCCAAGTTCGTGTCCGTGCTCATGCCTGTTCATGCCGAAGCCCCCATGGCAACGCGCAGCGCCGCAATGCCGCGCGAGCCGTACGCCTTCACCGAGCCCAGCGAGATGCCCAGCGTCTCGGCGACCTGAGCCTCCGTCATGTCCGCGAAGTACCGCAGGACCAGGACCTCTCGCTGGCGTCGCTGGAGCCCGCGCATCGCCTTGATCAGCGCGTCGCGCTCCAGCTGGTCGTATGCGCCCTCTTCGGCGCTCGCCATGTCGGGCATCGGCTTGGAGAGCAGCTTCAGCCCGAGGATCCGGCGGCGCAGCGCGGAGCGCGACAGATTGACGACGGTCTGGCGGAGGTACGCCAGGGTCTTCTCCGGGTCCCGGACACGGCTGCGCGCCGAGTGGACACGGATGAAGGCCTCCTGGACGACGTCCTCGCAGGACGCGGTGTCGTCGAGCAGCAGAGCCGCGAGACCGAGCAGCGACCGGTAGTGGGCGCGGTAGGTCTCGGTGAGGTGGTCGACGGTCGTACCCGCGGCCGTCGCGTCGTCAGCGCCTTGGCGCTGGGACGGAATGCGGGTGTTACGCGCGGACGGCATGGGGGCGATCACCGGCATGCCGCCGGGCGTGCGGGGCCGCCGGAGCGGTCGCACCGCAGCGCCGCGCACCGGTGCCACGCCGACGGCGCGCACCGGAAGTCCGGCCGCACCGATGCGGACCGGGACCACCGCTGTGATGTCGAGTACCTCTGCCACGCCTGTTGGACACGTTTCCCCCCGTCAGGGTTGTACGCGTGCGCCACGGCTTTTGACCGCGCACCGTATGCCCTCATGCGTACCCGCTCTTCCCCAATGCCCCATTTATCGCGGCACCGTGAAGGGGCGACCGCAAAGACGCCTCCCGCCCGACCGCTGGTTGCAGGATGGCGGGAAATCATCGTCGAACATGCCATCACCCCAGTTCAAGTGGTACATGCAAGCGACTTGACCACAGGGTGTTCACAGATCCTACAAAGATCTACGAAGTCCGGCGCTCAGAATTCCGCGACGACCCCGGCAAGGGCCCCGGCGATGGCTTCGGCGATCTGGGCGGTGTTCAGCGCGGCACCCTTGCGGAGATTGTCGCCGCACACGAAGAGCTCGAGCGACCGGGGGTCGTCCATGGACCGCCGGACCCGCCCCACCCATGTCGGATCGGTCCCCACCACATCGGCGGGCGTGGGGAATTCGCCCGCGGCCGGATCGTCGAAAAGCACCACGCCCGGCGAGGTCGCGAGGATCTCGTGGGCCCGCTCGACGCTCACCTCGTGCTCGAAGCGGGCGTGCACCGACACCGAGTGCGTTGTGACCACCGGCACACGCACACAGGTCGCGGAGACCCGGAGTCCGGGCAGAGCGAGGACCTTGCGGGTCTCGGCCCGGATCGCGAGCTCCTCGGAGGACCAGCCGTCCTGGCCGAGCGCCCCGGCCCACGGGACCACGTTGAGCGCCATCGGGGCGGGGAAGGGGCCCGTGCCGTCGCCGACGGCACGGCGTACGTCACCGGGGGTCGTGCCCAGTTCCGTATCCGCGACCAGCGCGAGCTGCGCGCGCAGCGCGTCGACGCCGTCGAGCCCGGCCACGCTGACGGCCTGGTACGCGGAGACGACCAGTTCGTCCAGGCCGAACTCGGCGTGGAGCGCGCCGATCGCGACGATCATGGCGAGCGTGGTGCAGCCAGGGCTCGCGACGATGCCGCGCGGACGGACCCGCACGGCATGCGGATTGATCTCGGGCACGACGAGCGGAACATCCGGGTCAAGCCGGAAAGCCGCCGAATTGTCCACCACGACCGCGCCCTTGGCGGCGGCGATCGGTGCCCACTGGGCGGCCACGTCGGCCGGCACCAGGAACAGCGCGACGTCGATGCCCGTCAGCGCCTCCTCGGAGAGCGCGACGACCTCGGTCTCCTCGCCGCGCACGGCCAGCTTGCGGCCGGCCGAGCGCGACGAGGCGACGAGGCGTATCTCGCCCCAGACGTCGGCGTGCTGCGACAGGATCTGGAGCATCACCGCGCCGACCGCCCCGGTCGCGCCGACGACCGCGAGCGCCGGCTTGCCGTTCATCGTGCGCCCGCCGGGGTCCGGCGCTCCGCCGTCACCGGCCGGTGCCTCCGTAGACGACGGCCTCGTCGGAGTCACTGTCCAGGCCGAAGGCGGTGTGGACGGCCTGGACGGCCTCCTTGACGTCGTCCGCGCGCGTGACGACCGAGATGCGGATCTCGGAGGTGGAGATCAGCTCGATGTTCACGCCGGCGTCCGAGAGCGCCTCGAAGAACGAGGCCGTCACGCCCGGGTTGGTCTTCATGCCCGCGCCGACCAGGGAAATCTTGGCGATCTGGTCGTCGTAGCGGAGCGACTCGAAGCCGATGGCGGTCTTGGTCTTCTCCAGCGCGTCGATCGCCTTCCGCCCCTCGGTCTTCGGGAGCGTGAAGGAGATGTCGGTGAGGCCCGTGGACGCGGCGGATACGTTCTGCACCACCATGTCGATGTTGATGTCGTTGTCCGCGATGGTGCGGAAGATCGCGGCGGCCTCGCCCGGCTTGTCCGGCACGCCGACGACGGTGATCTTCGCCTCGGAGGTGTCGTGGGCGACACCGGAGATGATGGCCTGCTCCACCTTGCGGTCCCCTTGCGGTTCGTTGCTGACCCAGGTGCCCCGCAGCCCCGAGAAGGACGAGCGGACGTGGATCGGGATGTTGTAACGGCGTGCGTACTCGACGCAGCGGTGCAGCAGCACCTTGGAGCCGGAGCTCGCGAGCTCCAGCATGTCCTCGAAGGAGATCCAGTCGATCTTGCGGGCCTTCTTCACGACCCGCGGGTCGGCGGTGAAGACACCGTCCACATCGGTGTAGATCTCACAGACCTCGGCGTCCAGCGCGGCGGCCAGCGCGACGGCGGTGGTGTCGGAGCCGCCGCGGCCGAGGGTGGTGATGTCCTTCTTGTCCTGGGACACGCCCTGGAAGCCGGCGACGATGGCGATGTTGCCCTCGTCCAGCGCCGTCCGGATCCGGCCCGGCGTGACATCGATGATGCGCGCTTTGTTGTGGACCGAGTCGGTGATGACGCCTGCCTGGCTGCCGGTGAACGACTGGGCCTCGTGGCCCAGGTTTTTGATCGCCATCGCCAGCAGGGCCATGGAGATCCGCTCTCCGGCGGTCAGCAGCATGTCGAACTCCCGCCCGGCAGGGATCGGGGATACCTGCTCGGCGAGATCGATCAGCTCGTCCGTCGTGTCGCCCATCGCCGAGACCACGACGACCACCTGGTGGCCGTTCTTCTTGGCATCGACGATTCGCTTGGCGACGCGCTTGATGCCTTCGGCATCGGCAACGGAGGAACCTCCGTACTTCTGCACGACAAGGCCCACGTGCGCTCCTCGCTCGGTCTTCGCCGCAGTTGTTTTCTGCGGTCGGCTCAGTTTAACGAGCGGGCCGGGAACGCCCTCGGTGTATCGCATCGTGAGATGTCCCGCTCACGACGTGATCATCCGCCCGGGTGGCGGCCCGCACGGGGCGGGGCGCTCCTGGCCGCTCGGGCTGGTGCCTGCCCGGGGTCGGTGCGGGTACGCGGAATGTGGCGTCCCTCACGCCGCGGCCGTAACGGTCGCGGATCGCGACGGCGGAGCCTCGGTTCAGCCCTTCGCGCCGACCATCAGGGACGTACGGGCCGGGAAAGCGGTCTCGAACGACGCGTCCTGCGGGGCGGCCGTGTCCACCAGCTTGATCATGAGCGGCGTGGAGCCGGTCGGCCCCTTGGCGACGGCGCGCAGGCGGAAGCGTTCGACGCGGGCGGCGTCGCGGGCGAGCGGGGTGCCGGCGGGGGTGAGCCAGTGGGGCTGGACGTCGTTGGCGACGCGGAGTTCGACGGGGGTCCAGCGGCCGGTGGCGGGGTTGCGGCGTTCGAGGACGAACCCGTTCTGCGCAGGGGCCGGGCCTTCGCCCGTGCTCTCCATGATCTCCATCTGGAAGTCCACGGCGATCTCGCTGTAGGCGCGGGTGTTGCCGTTGTGGACGTGGACCGTGAACTCCTTGGCGGCGCCGCCCCGTACGAGGTCGATGCGGCCGCCGGCGGTGGAGGCGTACATGCCGACGACCGTCGGCCGAGCGGGAGTTGACGGCTTACCGGCGGGCTTGGAGGCCGTGGCCGTCGACGACGGCCCGGCCGGTGCGGAGGTTTCCGTGGCCGGCGTCGTCGACGCCGGTGACGGCGGCAGGGACGCCGGGAGCGGCAGCGCGGAAGTCGTGGCCGCGGACGGCGAGGCGGTGGCCTTCGACGGGGCCGCGTCGTCCGTCGTCGGGCCGCAGGCCGTCAGCAGTGCCGCCGCCAGGAAGACGACGGCGGCGGTGGGCAGGGGCGTACGTCTCACGTGGTCCGCTCCCGCAGGCCCGTAGGGTCGAAGGGCCGTCAACGTAGCAGTGCGGCAGGCAGGACAGGACCACGCGGAGATCTCACTTCCGCTACAGCCGCGCCGACGCGCGCTCGACGAGGGGACAGCGCGCGGTCGACGCACGGTCGACGTGCGTCCGACGCGATGTCGGCGCGCGCTCGACACGAGGTCGGCACGCGCTCGACGCGCGCGGGGTCAGTGCACCGGCCTGGCCCGTCCGAGCCCCAGCGGCCCCGCGATCTCCTCCGCCATCACGCGCCCCGCCTCCTCCGCGAGGTCGTCCTCCGGAAGGTCCTCGTCCGTGTCCAGGCCGTCCAGCTCCTGGAGGGGCTGGTCGAGACGGACGTGGGAGACGAGGGACTGGAGGGCGCGCAGCGTCGCGGACGCGGTGGGGCCCCAGTTGGAGAAGTAGGAGAACTGCCACCACCACAGCGCCTCCGTGGTGCGACCGGCCCGGTAGTGGGCCAGGCCGTGGCCGAGGTCGGTGACGATGTCCGCGAGGTTGTCGGAGATCCGGCACGGGACCGGTGCCTTGCGGGGCTCGTACGGGTCGAAGACCTCCGAGAAGACGTCGACCGGGTCGAGCAGGGCCGCGAACCGCTCGCGCAGCTCGTCGACCTCCAGGTCCGGGCCCGTGTCCACCTCGTACCGCTCCTCGGGGACGATGTCCTCGTGTGCGCCCAGCCGGCCGCCCGCGAGCAGCAGCTGGGAGACCTCCAGGAGCAGGAAGGGCACCGCGCTGTCGGGCTCGTCGCCCCTCGCCACTTCCGTGGTGGCCACGATGAAGCTCTCGATCGAGTCGGCGATCTGGACCGCGAAGTCGTCCGGGTCCTGCTTGGCGGAGTGGAGCGTTGCGTCAGACATCGAGAAGTCGTCTCCCCTCGAAGGCACGCCCGAGCGTGACCTCGTCGGCGTATTCCAGATCGCCGCCAACGGGAAGTCCGCTGGCGAGGCGCGTCACCTTCAGCCCCATGGGCTTGATCATGCGCGCCAGGTACGTGGCGGTGGCCTCGCCCTCGAGATTGGGGTCGGTCGCCAGGATCAGCTCGGTGACCGCACCGTCCGCGAGCCGCGCGAGCAGTTCGCGGATCCGCAGGTCGTCCGGGCCGACACCTTCGATCGGGCTGATCGCGCCGCCCAGGACGTGGTACCGGCCGCGGAACTCACGCGTCCGCTCGACCGCCACGACGTCCTTGGGCTCCTCGACCACGCAGATGACCGCCGGGTCGCGGCGCGTGTCCCGGCAGATGTTGCACTGCTCCTGCTGCGCGACGTTGCCGCACACGGCGCAGAAGCGGACCTTGTCCTTCACCTCGAGGAGGGCGTGGGCGAGGCGGCGGACATCGGTCGGTTCGGCCTGGAGGATGTGGAAGGCGATCCGCTGCGCGCTCTTGGGACCGACGCCGGGCAGCCTGCCCAGTTCGTCGATGAGGTCCTGAACCACGCCTTCGTACAACGGAACGCCTTTCTGGGATTGCTTCGCTGGTTACGGTAGTAGCTGCCGGTGCGCCTTCGATAGGGCAGACCCGAGATGGGGCGGACCCGTCGGAGAGCGGACGGTCAGAAGGGCAGACCCGGGATCCCGCTGCCGCCGGCACCGCCCAGGCCCTGGGCGAGCGGGCCGAGCTTCTCCTGCTGCAGCTGCTGCGCGTTCTCGTTCGCGGCCTGGACGGCGGCGACGACGAGATCGGCGAGGGTCTCGGTGTCCTCCGGGTCCACCGCCTTGGGGTCGATGACGAGTGCGCGCAGCTCTCCCGAGCCGGTGACGGTCGCCTTGACGAGACCGCCGCCCGCCTGGCCGTCGACCTCGGTCGCCGCCAGCTCCTCCTGCGCCCGGGCGAGGTCCTGCTGCATCTTCTGGGCCTGCTGAAGCAACTGCTGCATATTGGGCTGACCACCACCGGGAATCACGGTCACTCCTGGCATTTCGACGACGAATGTTCGGTAAACCGAGCCTACGTGGTCATGGGGCGCCTCGCCCCGCCCACTCGGCACCAACTCTTTCGAGTGAGAGCGACCGCCTTCCCCCTACCTGAGAGGGACCCTCTTGCGGGCGGAAATACCGGGATTTCGCCTCCGCGGCCCACCATTCGGCGGTAGGAAGACCCTGCGCACCAGAACCCACGCGCGCATCGCACGTCACGCAGGGTTAGCAGGGTTACGTACGTAGTCACGCACGGCAGTCACGCACAGCAGTCGCGTAGAGCGCAGAGGAGTGCCCCGGTGAGTCAGCCGGAGATGCAGCCTGGGGGGTCGGCCCGGGAAGAGAGCGGGGTCTCTCGGAACGGGGACGCCCCGGACCGGGACGCGACACAGGGCGACCTGACAGGACGGCCGTTCCCGCTCGGGGACTGGGGCGAGCCGGCGGAGCGCCTCGACGAGCTGTACCGCTGGGTCGAGACGAACGCGCTGCGGACGGCGGAGTGGTACCTCTCCGATCGCGCCCGCAAGCGCCGCTGGGCCCGCGCGCTGCGCGTCGGTACGGCCGTGGGGGGCGTCGCGGGCGCCGCGCTGCCGCTCCTCGACCTGACGGACGTGCTGTCGGGCGCCGCGGGCTGGGGCTATCTCTCGCTGCTGCTGGGCGCGGCCTGCCTCGCCTGCGACCGGTACTTCGGGCTGACGTCCGGCTGGATCAGGGGCGTCGCCACGGCCCAGGCGGTGCAGCGCCGCCTCCAGGCCCTCCAGTTCGACTGGGCGTCGGAGAGCGTCCGCGAGGTGCTCGGCCCGACCGAGGGGACGGCGAGCGAGGCGGCCGAGCGTTGCCTCGGGGTGCTGCGGCGCTTCTCGGAGGACATCACCGAGCTCGTACGGGCTGAGACGGCGGACTGGATGGTCGAGTTCCGGTCGGGCCCGGCGCCCCTGGTCATGCAGTCGCTGGCGTCGCCGCCGGCCCGCCCGGAGACGGGCCACCCCGCAGGCCGCTTCCCCTTCCCCCCGCCGACCCGCCCCAACATGCCCCGCCAGCGCCCCCCGGAGCCGCGCTAGGCCGGCAAGATCGGCCGGACAGGGCCTGGTCGCCTGCGGCGGACGGGCCCGCACGGAGCCCGTCCACCTCTGCGGTGCAGCGGTCAGCTGAAGATGACCATGGAGCCCTGGCCAAGGCTGCGGGTCGCCGCAGCGTGCAGACCCAGCCAGACATGGCGCTCGCGGGCGAACGGGCTCTCGTCGTACGGGATCGGGCCCGCCGGCTCCTCCAGGGAGGTGGGGCGGACGGGAGGAGCCGGTGCGGACGGGGGGTTGGCGGGATCGATGCCGATCACGGGGGCCACGAACTCGAGTTCGCGCAGGAGGCCCTGGGAGGAGCCCAACGGACCGCCGCCCGCGAGGAGTTCCTCGTTCGAGAGAGGGGCCTGGAAGTCGACGGGCACGTACGCGCCCGCGTGGTCGTAGTGCCAGACCAGATGCGACTGCTGGGCCGTCGACTCGAACATCTCCAGCAGCTGCTCGTAGTCGCCGCCCAGTTCGTCGACCGGCGTCACCGGCAGGCGGCAGAGCTGGAGCAGATACGCCCGGCGCAGGAAGTGCAGGGCGTCGTAGTCGAAGCCCGCGACGGGCGCGACATCGCCGGACAGGCCCGGCATGTAGGCGAAGACGGGAATGGTGGGCAGACCGGCCTCGGTGAGGGCCTTGTCGTACGACGCGATCTCTTCGGCGAACGGATTGTCGGGGCTGTGGCACAGCACATCGACGAGGGGGACCAGCCACAGGTCACAGGCCAAGACGGGCTCGCTCTCCATCGGAGTCGTGCAGGTTTGTGCGATGGTCGGGACAGCGTAGTGCCACCCGGACGACCCGCACAGTCAGCAGTCGGGAGCGAGGCCCGCGCCCGCGGTCACGCAGCCCGCCGCTCCAGCCGGTCCGCCCACCGCAGGGCGTGCTCGTGGTGCGCCACGATCACGGCGCGCGCCGTGACGCCGTCGCCGAGGGTGATCGCGGCCACGAGCTCCTCGTGGCCGCTCCACAGCCAGGTCTTGAGATCGGGCTCGGCGCGCAGATGCGGCACGGCGAACGCCCAGGACTGCATGCGCAGCCGGTGCAGGAACTCGGCGATGTAGGGGTTCGTGACGAGGGACCCGAGCTCCCGCCAGAACCGCAGGTCGTAGCCGATCAGGACGTCCAGCTCACCGCAGCGGGCGGCCCGCGACGCCTCCTCGGCCCGGCGGCGTACGGACACCAGGGCCGGGCCGTGCGCCGGGGTGGCGCGCGGGGCGCCGTCGGTGCGGAAGATGCCGTCCACGATCAGCGAGCGGGCCTCGACCATCCCCCGGTAGTCCTCCACCGAGAAACAGTGGACCTGGAAGCCGCGGTGCTGGTTGGAGTCGAGCAGCCCCTGCGCCGTGAGATCGACGAGCGCCTCCCTGACGGGGGTCGCGGACACCCCGTACGTGGCGGCGATCTCCTTCACCGTGAATTCCTGGCCGGGCCGCAGACGCCCCGCGAGGACCTCGTCACGCAGCGCGTCGGCGATCTGCTGCCGCAGGGTGTTGCGGGTCACAGTTCCGCTCGCGGGCATGATGTGGCCCCCTCCGTCCGGTTCCGGACACCTTAAGCCAGTAGGAGGGGGCATTTGACGGCCTGTGGATGAGGTCTATGCCACTTGCTCGTCAGGGCTCACACCGCGCGCCCGTCGCGGCTCACGCCACGTGCTCGCCGGGGCCCACGCCACGTGCTCGTCGCGGTTTGCGCCCCGTACTCGCCGGGGCCCACGCCACGGCTCATCGGGGCCTACGCCACGTGCTCGTCGGCCACGGCCAGCGCCGCGTCGAGGGCCGCGAGACCCTCCTTGGCCTCGGCCTCCGTGACATTGCAGGCGGGCACGGCATGGGTGCGGTTCATGTTGATGAAGGGCCAGAGGCCGTTCTTCTTGCACGCCGCGCCGAAGGCCGCCATCGGGGCGTTCGCCTCGCCCACCGCGTTGTACGGGACGAGCGGCTCGCGCGTCTCCTCGTTCCGCACGAGGTCGAGGGCCCAGAAGGCGCCCAGGCCGCGCACCTCGCCGACCGACGGGTGGCGCTCGGCGAGCTCGCGCAGTCCGGGGCCGAGGACGGTCTCGCCGATGTGGGCGGCGTGCTCGACGACCTTCTCGTCCTCCATCACCCGGATCGTGGCGATGGCGGCGGCGCAGGCCAGCGGGTGGCCGGAGTACGTGAGCCCGCCCGGGTACGGCCGCTTGTCGAAGGTCGCCGCTATCTCGGCCGAGATGGCGACGCCGCCGAGCGGCACGTACCCCGAGTTGACGCCCTTCGCGAAGGTCATCAGGTCGGGCACGACGTCGAAGTGTTCGGCGGCGAACCACTTGCCGGTGCGCCCGAAGCCCGCCATGACCTCGTCGAGGACGAAGACGATGCCGTACCGGTCGCAGATCTCGCGGACGCCCGCGAGGTAGCCGGGCGGCGGGGTCATGATGCCGGCGGTGCCGGGGACGGTCTCCAGGATGATCGCGGCGATGGTCGCGGGACCCTCGAACGCGATCGTGTCCTCCAGGTGCTGGAGGGCCCGCGCGCACTCCTCGGCCTCGGTCGTGGCGTAGAAGGGCGAGCGGTAGAGGAAGGGCGCCCAGAAGTGGACGACGCCGGCGGACGCGGTGTCGGAGGCCCAGCGGCGCGGGTCGCCGGTCAGGTTGATCGCGGTGGAGGTGGCGCCGTGGTACGAGCGGTAGGCGGAGAGCACCTTCGTACGGCCCGTGTGCAGCCGGGCCATGCGGACGGCGTTCTCGACGGCCTCGGCGCCGCCGTTGGTGAAGAAGATCTTGTCGAGGTCGCCGGGGGTGCGCTCGGCGATGAGGCGTGCGGCCTCGGAGCGTACGTCGATGGCGAACGCGGGCGCGAAGGTGGCGAGGCGGCCGGCCTGCTCCTGGATCGCGGCGACGACCTTCGGGTGCTGGTAGCCGATGTTGGTGTAGACGAGGCCGCTGGTGAAGTCGAGGTAGCGGTTTCCGTCGTAGTCCCAGAAGTACGAACCCTCGGCGCCGGCGACGGCGAGCGGGTCGATCAGGCCTTGGGCGGACCATGAGTGGAAGACGTGCGCACGGTCGGCGGCCTTGACTGCCGCGCCGGTCTGCGGATCGGGTTCGACATGAGGGGTCATGCCGAACAGGTTAAGGACGCGCAGGTGGGGGCCGACATGGCCACCTTGTATGGCCTCGGCCACTTTGGTCGGCAAGGTGTCGGGGGCTCTCGGGCGCTCATGAGGCCGGGAGGTGCCGGGGCTTGATTGACAACATGCTGTCTTCATGACAGCCTTCTGTCATCCGGCAATGAGACGCAAGGGCTCAGGAGGCCACCATGAATGCCGCCGTGAACGCCGTCATGACCGCCGCCGTGAACGCCACCCGCAGGACCGTCCATCTCGCCGTCTACGACACCTTCGCCGACTGGGAGACGGGGCACGCCACCGCCTGGCTCGCCCGCAGCGGGTTCACCGTCCGCACGGTCGGTCCGGTGGCCGGGGAGCTCGTGACCACCGTCGGCGGCCTGCGCATCCAGCCCGATCTCGCACTCGACGACCTGAAGCCCGAGGACAGCGCGCTGCTGATCCTGACCGGCGCCGACCTATGGGACAGCGGTGACGACCTCGCACCGTTCGCGCGCAAGGCCCGGGAGTTCCTGGAGGCCGGAGTTCCCGTCGCCGCGATCTGCGGTGCGACGGCCGGGCTGGCGCGCGAGGGGCTGCTCGACGACCGGAAGCACACGAGCGCGGTCTCGTTCTATCTCGCGGCCACCGGCTACAAGGGCGGTGAGCACTACGTCGACACGGACGCCGTCACCGACGGGGACCTGATCACGGCCGGGCCGACCGAGCCCGTCGCCTTCGCGCGCGAGGTCCTCGGCAAGCTGGCCGCGTTCGAGGGCGGCAAGCTGGACGCCTGGTACCGGCTGTTCCACGACTCGGACCCGGCCGCCTACGAAGAGCTCAACTCATGAGCCGCGCGCAACGGCGGCAGCAGGACATGCTCAGCGCCACCGCACTCGCCGTCTTCCGGCTGAACGGCCAGTTCCTCTCCGTCGCCGAGGAGCTGGCCCGCCCGGCCGGGCTGACCGCCGCCTGGTGGCAGGTCCTGGGCGCGGTGCTGAGCGAGCCCCTGCCCGTCGCCGGGATCGCCCGCGCGATGGGCATCACCCGGCAGAGCGTGCAGCGGATCGCGGATCTGCTGGTCGACAGGGGCCTCGCCGAGTACGTACCGAACCCGGCCCACCGCCGCGCCAAGCTCCTCCGCCCCACCGCCGACGGCCGGGCCGCGATCGAGAAGATCGACCCCGGCCACGCGAACCTCGCCGCCCGCCTCGCGGAGCAGCTCGGCGAGGACGGATTCGCGGAGACGGTACGGGTGCTGGAGCGGCTCGGCGCGGCGATGGAGTCGCTGCCGGGCCCGGACTGACGGCTGACAGTCATCGGGCGGGCGACGAGCGCTCAGTTCCGCCTCGGCCAGCGCAGCGTCAGATATCCGTCCCCGCCCAGCTCCGGCTCCACCTGCGTCCCGAACGCCCGCCCCGCCCTGCTCAGCACCTCGCACAGCCAGCCCGCGTCCGCCGCCGACGCATGCTCCAGCCTCATCTGCCTCGCCTGCATCGGCGCGATCCGCATCGCCTCCAGCTCGCCCGTGGCCGCGTCCAGCATGGGGAAGTACATGAGCCGCAGGTCGTCGCGGTAGCGCTCGTAGCCCGAGATGCCCTCGTAGTCGTCGATGAGGTCGCCGCAGCCGTAGAGGATGAGCTTGCCCCGGTACACCTGGATGGGGCGCGGGTGGTGCGAGGAGTGTCCGTGGACGATGTCCACACCGCCGTCGACGAGCCGCCGCGCGAAGGTGATCTGGCTCTGCGAGACGTCGTACCCCCAGTTCGACCCCCAGTGGATCGAGACGACCGCCAGGTCACCGTCCCTCCGCACCGCCGCCAGCCTCCGTACGAGGGCGTCGGCGCTGCGGGCCGACAGATCGGGCACGAAGTCCACTCCGGGCCGCCCCTCCCCCGCCGCCCAGCGCGACGGGACCCCGGCGGACGCCATCCCGCACGACAGCACCAGGACCCGCCCCTGCCCCTCCCGCGTGGCCACCGCCACCGGCCGCCGTGCCTCCTCCTCATCCCGCCCCGCCCCCGCCGGGCCGAGCCCGGCGGCGCGCAGCACCTCCAGGGTCTCCTCCAGGCCGCGTCGCCCGAAGTCGAGCACATGGTTGTTCGCCAGCGCGCAGACGTCGGGGTGCGCGGCGGTCAGGCACGGCAGGTTGTCGGGGTGCATCCGGTACGTCACGGCCTTGCCGGGCGCGAAGTCGCCGCTCGTCGTGACGCTGCTCTCCAGGTCGATGACGCGCACGTCGGGCGCGACCGCATCGAGCACGTCCAGGGCGGCACCCCAGGGCCAGGCGAAATCCACAGGCTGGGGAATCTTCCCGTTCGCGGCCTCCGCGAGGGCCACGTAGTCCCGGGCGTCGCGGATGTACCCCTCCCGCAGCTCGGGGTCACCGGGGTGCGGGAGGATCTGGTCGACGCCCCGTCCCGGCATCACGTCGCCGCTGAGGAACAGCGTTACGAGGGCCTGGCCCATGCCGGTCATTTTCTCACCACTGAGCGTTTTGCCCCCTGTGCCCGACGGGGGGCACCGCCATTTGCCGCCCTGGCAAAAAACTTTGTCGAGCCGGTGAGCACGGGCGCAGGGTCGTCCACGTACGAGTCCGGACGGGTCCGACGCACGAGGGAGACCGATCGATGACCGACGCCTCACCGCAGAGCACGGTCCGCCGCGTCGCCCACTGACCGCGCCCCCTGGGGAGCAACGGTCAGGTGACGGTGACACGCAGGACGTAGGGCCGACCGGTGCTGATCGCTTCCGCCTGCTCGCGCAGATCGGCGTGCGTGAACCCCAGCAGGGCCTCGTCGGCCGCCCGGCGCAGCAGCGGCAGGATCTCGGCCACCGGCCGGCCGCGGTACGTCTCGGCGAGCCGCGCGAACGCCTGCTGGTAAGGAACTCCGTACGCATCCGACGTACCCGCACTGTCGGCCAGCAGCCGGTCCAGGTGCTGCCTGCCCACACTGATCTCACCCATGACGGCTCCCGCGCCCGTAGGGGACCCGGCCGGTCCAGGCCCTCACCCACGACGCTACGAGGAGGGTCTGACATCGAGGGCCCCCTCCCGTCCCCCTATTCCAGGAAGCTCCGGCGAAGCGCCGCGAGAACCGTCAGGACGAGCGCCGGGACGGTCCACCACGCTCCTAGCACGCGCCTGGTAACTAGCGTGCCTCACGCACGCAGCAGTTCGATCGCTGCCGACCGCAGCAGCAACGGATGGACGAAGCGGTGAGCGTCCTCGGGCGGAAAGCGCCAGGCGAGCGGCCAGGTGCGCCCGCTGAGAGCCGGTACGGGTACGTAGCTGACCTGCCCTGCGATGGAGTTGAACCGCGTCACTCCGCGCGGCCAGCAGCGACGGGCCGTGCTGCCCGCCGGGAGCAGGAAGTAGACACCACGGCGGCCGTTCGCCTCGGTGACGATCGGTCCGGGGTCGCCGCCCGTCATGCGCTCCATGAGGTCGGCGAGCCGGCGGCCGTCGTCGCCGTCGACGCGTACGGCGTCGAATTGCACGCCGGCCTTTCTCAGCTGGAATCCGGAGCGGGGGATCCAGTCGAGGTTCACGTGGCGACTTTGCGCATTCATAAGTCCAGTCTGGCCGCCTGAAGTTAGCGTTTTCCATGACGTGGCCGGGGCGTCGCATGTCGGTTGACCTGCATCAACGCGCCTTGATCCAGGTTGAATTCGGCGGGGACGGGTTGTGACCGGTTGAGACCGGTTGAGTCGAAACGGTGATCGCGATGGCGCGAGCGGAAAACAAGGAAACGGCGGGTCCGGCGACGCGGCTGGTGGCGGATATCGCGCGCAAGATGCGCGTACGGAAGGGCCTGACGCAGGATCAGCTGGGCAAGCAGATCGGCTTCACGGCGGCGGCGGTGAGCGCGATGGAGACGTGCGCGCAGCCGGCGAGCGACGAGATGCTCGTGAAGCTGGAGGAGGCGCTCGGGGACGGGATGGGGATCTTCGACCAGGCGCGGGAGTACGTACGGCTGGACAAGTACCCGCCGCAGTTCAAGAACTACGCGCTGCTGGAGCAGAAGGCGCTGGCGCTGCATCTGTACGCGACGCTCGTCGTGCACGGTCTCTTCCAGACGGAGGCGTACGCCCGGGCGCTGATCGGCGGCGGGTATCCGCCGCTGCCGGAGCATCGGGTGGAGGAGTTGGTCGAAGCGCGGATGGCACGCAAGGCGCTGTTCGAACGGGAGCCGGTGGCGCTGATCGAGGTGGTGCTGGAGGAGTCCGTGTTACGACGGACGATCGGCAGCGACGAGGTCATGCGAGACCAGATGCGGCACCTTGCGGAGTGTGCGCGGCGGCGTAACGTGACGGTTCAGGTGCTGCCGCTGAACGCCGGGCTCAGTGGCGAATACGCGGGCGATCGCGGCGCGATGGAGCTGGTGGAGACCCCGGAGCACGACCGCTGGGCCTTCCTGGAGATCCAGGGCGAGAGCCTGCTGATCAAGGACCCCGCAAAGGTGAGTACGTTGACCCAGCGGTATGCGAGGATCCGAGCACAGGCCCTGGATCCCCGTGAATCGCTGGGCCTCATCGAGCAGTTGGCAGGAGAGCAGAGATGAGCAACAGCCTGCGCTGGTTCAAGTCCAGCTACAGCGACAGCGGCGGCGGCAGCTGCGTCGAAGTGGCCTTCGACTGGCGCAAGTCGTCGTACAGCAGCGACAGCGGGGGCGATTGCGTCGAGGTCGCCACCTGCCCCCACACCATCCACATCCGCGACTCCAAGGTCGCCGACGGCCCCACCTTCGCCGTCACCCCCACCGCCTGGACGACCTTCCTCGCCTGGTCGGAGTAACTCCGTCCGCACGGGGCGCGGTCGTCAACCAGGCCCCGTACCCCTCGCATCCTCCGCGCCGCTGACCTGCCACCTGGCGCCAGGTCAGCGGCGCCGTGCGGTCCGATCCTTCCCCGAGCTCTTCGAGCAGGGGAGGCGGACGCCCCATGCCCGCCAGTGCGCGCAGCAGACCGCGGGCCTTCTCCTCGCCAGGGCCTCCCCGAGTACGCCCTGAAGCCCCGCCCAACCGACACTCCCACCATGCACAGATTGTCCTATTTACGGCTTTTCATGTGATTCCATGTGACTCACTTTCGCCCCTTCCGGACCAGGGGCGTGACGGCTTGTCACACAGAAAGAGAGCAACATCGGATGGCTGAATCACAAGGCACGGGCACGCCGCACCGTCCGAGGACCGCGGCACTGAGCCGTCACTGGAAGATCGCCGTTCTCGCCGCGGCCGGCCTCGCCACCGTCGCAGGCACCACGACCATCGCGGCAGTCACGGACCACGCGACGGCCGACGCGAAGCCCACCTCCACCGTCACAGAGAGCAAGGCCAGAGCGAACCCCGCCGCCGCGGGCCCGGTCCGCGGCGGCGAAGGCGTGGGCGACAGCGAGGACGGCGACTACTGGGCCGAGCACGCCGGTAACCCCGACCGGAAAGACAGCGGCAAGGAGGAAGAGGACTACTCCGGCTCCCAGAGCAAGGAGAAGGACTCTGAGGATCACGACAAGGAGAAGAGCTCTGGCTCCCAGGGCAGGGAGAAGAGCTCCGAAGATCACGACAAGGCGAAGCGCTCCGGTGGCCAGGACGGCCACGACGAGGAGGCCGGCGAGGAAGGGGAGGATGGCGGCCAGGAGAGCGACGAGGGCGACGACAAGACCAAGCAGGTGGAGTGCGACCCCAACGACCTGATCCTGGCAATCACCGAGGCGAACGAAAACAGCGGCGGAAAGATCCAGCTGGCGGAGAACTGCACCTACACCCTCACCGCCAACCAGGACGGCAACGGCCTGCCCAAAATCATCCAGCCGATCACCATCGACGGCAACGGCGCAACCATCGCCCGCGCCGCCAACGCCGAACACTTCCGCATCTTCCAAGTCGGCGCCGGCGGCGACCTGAAACTCAGCCACCTCACCCTCACCCGCGGCAAGACAGCCGAAGGCGAAGATGGTGGCGCCATCGACGTGGACCCCGCGGGACGCCTCGACCTCGACTCCGTCACCCTCGAGAACAACACCGTCGACGACGCCAATAACGATGACGGCGGCGCCATCTACAACCAAGGCATCAGCACCATCCGCAACAGCACCCTCAACAAGAACTCCGCCGAAGACGGCTCCGCCGTCTACAACGCGGGCGGCAAGCTCGAGATCACCAGCTCCGAGATCACCAACAACACCTCCGACCTCAGCGACGGCTTCGGCGCGATCACCAACTCGAACGGGTCCGTAAAGATCAGCAAGAGCCTGCTCAGCTACAACTCCGCCAACAACGGCGGCGCGCTCTTCCAAACCGGCGGTACGGCGGAGGTCGAGTCGAGCACGCTCACCCACAACACCGCCCGCAGCTTCGGGGGCGCCATCTACCACTCCAGTGGCTCGCTCTACGTACGCAAGAGCACCATCAGCTACAACGTTGCAGGCTCCGGGGGAGGCCTCACCCTAGCGGATTCCGCGGTGATCGAGGACAGCAAGATCCACAACAACACCGCCAACGGCAGCGACGGCGGCGGCATCCTCGTCAGCCTGGCCGACGGCGACGAGGTCGCGATCCGCGGCACGAAGATCAGCGGCAACCGGGCTACCGCTCAGGGCAGCACCGGCGGCGGCATCTGGACCGGCACCGGCGACCTCGTCACCCTCACCGACACCAAGGTGAAGGACAACACCTCCCACTCGCCCGCCGGCGGCATCCAGAACAACGGCACGGTCACCACCCACGGCAAGGTCGAAATCATCGACAACCAGCCCACCAACTGCGGCGGCAACAACGTCCCCAGCTGCTTCGGCTGACACACCCACACCCCGGGCAGCCCTCACCAGCAGCCCACAGCACATTCCACCCGCCCGCCCCCGGCACCCTCCGGGGGCGGGCACACGCATCCCCTCGGGACATGCCGCGTACGCGCGTACGTCACGGCGCGAGGACCCGCGGTATCCGCTGAACGCCGTCACCCACCGACACTCCCACCACCCACTGATTGTCCCATTTACGGCTTTTAATGTGATTACATGTGTCCACTTTCGTCCCTTCCGGACAAGGGACGTGACGGCTTGTCACACAGAAAGAGAGCAACATCGGATGGCTGAATCACAAAGCGCGGGCACGCCGCACCGTCCGAGGACCGCGGCACTGAGCCGTCACTGGAAGATCGCCGTTCTCGCCGCGGCCGGCATCGCCACCGTCGCAGGCACCACGACCATCGCGGCGGTCACGGACAACGGAATGGCCGACGCGAAGCCCGCCTCCACCGGCTCGGCCCGCGGCGACGGAGACATGGGCGACAGCGAGGACGGCGACTACTGGGCCGACCACGCCGGCAACCCCGACCGGAAGGACAACGGCAAAGAAGAAGAGAAGGGCTCCGAGGGTCACGACAAGGCGAAGAGCTCGGGCGGTCGTGACAGCCATGATGGGGAGGACGGCGGCGAGGAGCACGACGGGGGCGACGACAAGACCAAGCAGGTGGAGTGCGACCCCAACGACCTGATCGCGGCAATCACCGAGGCGAACGAAAACAGCGGCGGAAAGATCCAGCTGGCGGAGAACTGCACCTACACCCTCACCGCCAACCAGGACGGCAACGGCCTGCCCAAAATCATCCAGCCGATCACCATCGACGGCAACGGCGCAACGATCGCCCGCGCCGCCAACGCCAACCAGTTCCGCATCTTCCAAGTCGGCGCCGGCGGCGACCTCAAGCTCAGCCACCTCACCCTCACCCGAGGCAAGACAGCCGCGGCCCAAACGGGCGGCGGCATCCACGTGGGCCCCGCGGGACGGCTCGACCTCGACTCCGTCACCCTCGAGAACAACACCGTCGACAACCTCGGTGACGATGTCGGCGGCGCCATCTACAACGAAGGCATCAGCACCATCCGCAACAGCACCCTCAACAAGAACTCCGCCGAAGACGGCTCCGCCGTCTACAACGCGGGCGGCAAGCTCGAGATCACCAGCTCCGAGATCACCAACAACACCTCCGACCCCGACGACGGCTTCGGCGCGATCACCAACGACAGCGGGTCCGTAAAGATCAGCAAGAGCCTGCTCAGCTACAACTCCGCCAACCGCGGCGGCGCGCTCCGCCAAATCGGATTCGGCACGGCGGAGGTCGAGTCGAGCACCCTCACCCACAACTACGCCACCGGCAACGGGGGCGGTATCTCCAACCTCGAAGGCTCACTCTACGTACGCAAGAGCACCATCAGCTACAACATTGCAGGCTTCGGGGCAGGCCTCGCCCTCTTTGATTCCGCGGTGATCGAGGACAGCAAGATCCACAACAACAACGCCAACGACAGCGACGGCGGCGGCATCTCCACCTCCCTGGGCGACGGCGACGAGGTAGCGATCCGCGGCACGAAGATCAGCGGCAACCGGGCCACCGCTGACGGCAGCACCGGCGGCGGCATCTTCATCTTCGAGGACGACGTCATCACCCTCACCAATACCAAGGTGAAGGACAACACCTCCGACGAGCCCGCCGGCGGCATCCAGAACTTCGGCACGGTCACCACCCACGGCAAGGTCGAAATCATCGACAACGTCCCCACCAACTGCGAAGGCGGCGGCGGCAACAACGTCCCCAGCTGCTTCGGCTGACACACCCTCGGGCAGCCCAAACCAGCAGCCCACAGCACATTCCACCCGCCCGCCCCCGGCACCCTCCGGGGGCGGGCACACGCATCTCCTCGGGACATGCCGCGTACGCGCGTACGTCACGGCGCGAGGACCCGCCGAATCCGCTGAACGTGCACGTACCCCACCCGATCGTCAGCAACAGCAACGCCGACCCGGAGCGCGAGGCCCTCATCACCGACTCCGTCGAGCCGGCCCCGAACGCGCCCCCGCCCGGCCGCGCCGCACCCGCCGGAGCCAGCCGACTGCGAACCTCCGAGGATCGATCCGACTTGGCGTGCTCGACGGATCGGGACATCAATCACCGCCCCGACACTCCCATTGCATACTGATTATCCCATTTACGGCTTTTCATGTGATTCCCTGTGACCACTTTCGCCCCTTCCGGACAAGGGGCGTGACGGCTTGTCACACAGAAAGAGAGCAACGTCGGATGTCTGGATCACAGGGCACGGGCACGCCGCACCGTTCGAAGACCGCGGCACTGAGCCGTCATTGGAGGGCGGCGGTTCTCGCCGCGGCCGGCCTCGCCACCGTCGCGGGCACCACGACCATCGTGGCGGTCACGGACAACGCGACGGCCGAGGCGAAGCCCGCCTCCACCGTCACGGAGAGCGGCAAGGCCAGGGCGAACCTCGCCGGCTCGGTCCGCGACGGCGGAGACGTCGGCGACAGCGAGGACAGCGACTACTGGGCCGACCACGCCGGTAACCCCGACCGGAAGGACAACGGCAAAGAAGAAGAGGACCACTCCGGCTCCCAGAGCAAGGAGAAGGACTCCGAGGATCACGACAAGGAAAAGGGCTCCGAGGACCACGGCAAGGGGAAGAGCTCCGGTGGCCAGGACGGCCATGACGGGGAGGACGGCGGCGAGGAGAGCGACGGGGGTGACGACAAGACCAAGCAGGTGGAGTGCGACCCCAACGACCTGATCCTGGCAATCACCGAGGCGAACGAAAACAGCGGTGGGCACATCCAGCTGGCGGAGAAGTGCACCTACACCCTCACCGCCAACCAGGACGGCAACGGCCTGCCCAGGATCATCCAGCCGATCACCATCGACGGCAATGGCGCGACCATCGCCCGCGCCGCCAACGCCGAACACTTCCGCATCTTCCAAGTCGGCGCCGGCGGCGACCTGAAGCTCAGCCACCTCACCCTCACCCGCGGCAGTACAGCCTTCAACGAAACGGGCGGCGGCATCCACGTGGACCCCGCGGGACGCCTCGACCTCGACTCCGTCACCCTCGAGAACAACACCGTCGACAACCCCAATGGCGATGACGGCGGCGCCGTCTACAACGAAGGCATCAGCACCATCCGCAACAGCACCCTCGACAAGAACTCCGCCGATGACGGTTCCGCCGCCTACAACAACGCCGGCAAGCTCGAGATCACCAGCTCCGAGATCACCAACAACACCTCCGACCCCAGCGACGGCCTCGGCGCGATCAGCAACGTGGTCGGGTCCGTAAAGATCAGGAAGAGCCTGCTCAGCTACAACTCCGTCGTCCTCGGCGGCGCGCTCTTCCAAACCGGCGGCACGGCGGAGGTCGAGTCGACCACCCTCACCCACAACACCGCCCGCAACAGCGGGGGCGCCATCTTCCACGCCAGTGGCTCGCTCTACGTACACAAGAGCACCGCCAGCTACAACATTGCAGGCTTCGGGGCAGGCCTCGCCCTCTTTGATTCCGCGGTGATCGAGGACAGCAAGATCCACAACAACACCGCCAACACTGGCGACGGCGGCGGCATCTCCACCTCCCTGGGCGACGGCGACGAGGCAGCGATCCGCGGCACGAAGATCACCGGCAACCGGGCCACCGCTGACGGCAGCACCGGCGGCGGCATCTCCATCGGCGAGGACAACGTCATCACCCTCACCGACACCAAGGTGAAGGACAACACCTCCGACGAGCCCGCCGGCGGCATCCAGAACTTCGGCACGGTCACCACCCACGGCAAGGTCGAAATCATCGACAACGTCCCCACCAACTGCGAAGGCGGCGGCGGCAACAACGTCCCCAGCTGCTTCGGCTGACACACCCTCGGGCAGCCCAAACCAGCAGCCCACAGCACATTCCACCCGCCCGCCCCCGGCACCATCCGGGGGCGGGCACACGCATGGGCGAACAGCGCCTGCACGGCGTCATGGCTGCGGACAACTCCCCGCCCATCGACACTCCCACTGCACACCATTTATCCCATTTTCGGCTTTTCATGTGATTCCCTGTGACCACTTTCGCCCCTTCCGGACAAGGGGCATGACGGCTTGTCACACAGAAGGAGAGCAACGTCGTATGTCTGGATCACAGGGCACGGGCACGCCGCACCGTCCGAAGACCGCGGCGCTGAGCCGTCATTGGAAGATCGCCGTTCTCGCCGCGGCCGGCCTCGCCACCGTCGCGGGCACCACGACCATCGTGGCGGTCACCGACCACGGGACGACCGAGGCGAAGCCCACCTCCACCATCACGGAGAGCAGCAAGGCCAGAGCGAACCCCGCCGGCGCCGGCTCGGCACGCAGCGGCGGAGACGTGGGCGACAGCTCCGAGGACCACGACAAGGAGAAGGGCTCCGGCTCCCAGCACAAGGAGAAGGACTCCGAGGACCACGACAAGGGGAAGAGCTCCGGTGGCCAGGACGGCCATGACGGGGAGGACGGCGGCGAGGAGAGCGACGGGGGTGACGACAAGACCAAGCAGGTGGAGTGCGACCCCAACGACCTGATCGCGGCGATCACCGAGGCGAACGAGAACAGCGGCGGAAAGATCCAGCTGGCGGAGGAGTGCACCTACACCCTGACCGCCAACCAGGACGGCAACGGCCTGCCCAAGATCATCCAGCCGATCACCATCGACGGCAACGGCGCAACGATCGCCCGCGCCGCCAACGCCGAACACTTCCGCATCTTCCAAGTCGGCGCCGGCGGCGACCTCAAGCTCAGCCACCTCACCCTCACCCGAGGCAAGACAGCCGCGGACCAAACAGGCGGCGCCATCCACGTGGACCCCGCAGGACGCCTCGACCTCGACTCCGTCACCCTCGAGAACAACACCGTCGACAACCCCAACATCGACGACGGCGGCGCCATCTACAACGAAGGTGTCAGCACCATCCGCAACAGCACCCTCAACAAGAACTCCGCCTCGGACGGTTCCGCCGTCTACAACAACGCCGGCAAGCTCGACATCACCAGCTCCAAGATCACCAACAACACCTCCGGCAACGGCGGCGCCGTCTACAACCAGGACGGGTCCGTAAGGATCAGCAAGAGCCTGCTCAGCTACAACTCCGCCTTCTCCGCCGGCGCGCTCTTCCAAGTCGGCGGTACGGCGGAGGTCGAGTCGAGCACGCTCACCCACAACACTTCCACCGGCAGCGGGGGCGGCATCATCCACAACAGCGGCTCGCTCTACGTACGCAAGAGCACCGTCAGCTACAACACTGCGGCCATCGGGGGAGGCCTCTCCGTCGTGGATTCCGCGGTGATCGAGGACAGCAAGATCCACAACAACACTGCCAACGACGGCGGCGGCGGCATCTTCATCTCCCTGGACGGCGACGAGGAGGTAGCGATCCGCGGCACGAAGATCACCGGCAACCGGGCTACCACTGACGGCAGCACCGGCGGCGGCATCTTCATCAGCACCGGCGACATCGTCACCCTCACCGACACCAAGGTGAAGGACAACACCTCCCACTCGCCCGCCGGCGGCATCGACAACAACGGCACGGTCACCACCCACGGCAAGGTCGAAATCATCGACAACGTCCCCACCAACTGCGAAGGCAGCGGCACCCCCGTCCCCAGCTGCTTCGGCTGACCCCACCCGGGCAGCCCTCACCAGCAGCCCACAGCACACTCCACCCGCCCGCCCCCGGCACCCTCCGGGGGCGGGCACACGCATGGGGCGAACAGCGCCTGCACGGCGTCACGGCTGCGGACAACTCCCCCGCCCAACCGACACTCCCACCATGCAGGAATTGTCCTATTTACGGCTTTTCATGTGATTCCATGTGACCCACTTTCGCCCCTCCCTTACCAGGGGCGTGACGGCTTGTCACACAGAAAGAGAGCAACATCGGATGGCTGAATCACAAGGCACGGGCACGCCGCACCGTCCGAGGACCGCGGCACTGAGCCGTCACTGGAAGATCGCCGTTCTCGCCGCGGCCGGCCTCGCCACCGTCGCGGGCACCACGACCATCGCGGCAGTCACGGACAACGCGACGGCCGAGGCGAAGCCCACCTCCACAGTCACGGAGAGCAGCAAGGCCAGAGCGAACCCCGCCGACGCGGGCTCGGCACGCAGCGACGGAGACATGGGCGACAGCGAGGACGGCGACTACTGGGCCGACCACGCCGGTAACCCCGACCGGAAGGACAACGGCAAGGAAGAAGAGGACCACTCCGACTCCGAGGACCACGACAAGGCGAAGCGCTCCGGTAGCCAGGACGGCTACGACGAGGAGGACGGGGAGGAGGGGGAGGACGGCGGCCAGGAGAGCGACGAGGGCGACGACAAGACCAAGCAGGTGGAGTGCGACCCCAACGACCTGATCCTGGCGATCACCGAGGCGAACGAGAACAGCGGCGGAAAGATCCAGCTGGCGGAGAACTGCACCTACACCCTCACCGCCAACCAGGACGGCAACGGCCTGCCCAAAATCATCCAGCCGATCACCATCGACGGCAACGGCGCAACCATCGCCCGCGCCGCCAACGCCAACCAGTTCCGCATCTTCCAAGTCGGCGCCGGCGGCGACCTGAAGCTCAGCCACCTCACCCTCACCCGCGGCAAGGCAGCCCCTAACGAAGATGGTGGCGCCATCGACGTGGACCCCGCAGGACGGCTCGACCTCGACTCCGTCACCCTCGAGAACAACACCGTCGACGATACGGCGAATAACGACGAAGGCGGCGCCATCTACAACGAAGGTGTCAGCACCATCCGCAACAGCACCCTCGACAAGAACTCCGCCGCGGACGGTGCCGCCGTCTACAACCTGGGCGGAAAGCTCGAGATCACCAGCTCCGAGATCACCAACAACATCTCCGACCCCGGCAACGGCTTCGGCGCGATCACCAACGACGACGGCTCCGTAAAGATCAGCAAGAGCCTGCTCAGCTACAACTCCGCCGGCAGCGGCGGCGCGCTGTACCAGGACGGCGGCACAGCGGAGGTCGAGTCGAGCACGCTCACCCACAACCACGCCACCGGCATCGGAGGCGGTATCAACCACGACGCCGGCTCGCTCTACGTACGCAACAGCACCGTCAGCTACAACGTTGCAGACTTCGGGGGAGGCCTCGCCCTCCTGGATTCCGCGGTGATCGAGGACAGCAAGATCCACAGCAACACCGCCAACACTGGCGACGGCGGCGGCATCTTCACCAACCTGGGCGGCGCCGAGGAGGTCGCGATCCGTGACACGAAGATCACTGGCAACCAGGCTGACAACGGCACCGGCGGCGGCATCTTCAACGGCGGCGGCCTCGTCATCCTCACCGACACCAAGGTGAAGGACAACTCCTCCGACCTGCCCGCCGGCGGCATCCAGAACAACGGCACGGTCACCACCCACGGCAAGGTCGAAATCATCGACAACCAGCCCACCAACTGCGGCGGCAACAACGTCCCCAGCTGCTTCGGCTGACACACCCACACCCCGGGCAGCCCTCACCAGCAGCCCACAGCACATTCCACCCGCCCGCCCCCGGCACCGTCCGGGGGCGGGCACACGCATCTTCTCGGTCGACGGGGTGCTTGATACGAACTTCCGTGATCTCGCCTCGACGTCACGTGTGATCGGTTTGGATCGTCAATGCACTGACGGATCGCGAGACGGAGATGTGACCGATGGACGAGACCGAACTTCTGGCGGAGCGCTTCGAGGCCCATCGCACGCATCTGCGGTCGGTCGCGTACCGGATGCTCGGCTCACTCAGCGAGGCCGACGACGCCGTCCAGGAGGCATGGCTGCGTCTCAGCCGTTCGGACACGAGCGAAGTGGCGAACCTGGGCGGCTGGCTGACGACGGTCGTGGGGCGCGTATGCCTGGACATGCTGCGAGCGCGTACGTCACGGCGTGAGGATCCGCTGGACCCGCTGAACGTGCACGTACCCGACCCGATCGTCAGCAACATCAGCGGCGCCGACCCGGAGCAGGAGGCGCTCATCAGCGACTCCGTCGGGCTGGCGATGCTGGTGGTGCTGGACACGCTGTCGCCTGCCGAGCGGCTCGCCTTCGTCCTGCACGACATGTTCGCCGTGTCCTTCGACGAGATCGCGCCCATCGTGGGGCGTACGCCGACGGCGGCCCGGCAGCTCGCGAGCCGGGCGCGGCGGCGGGTCCAGGGGGCGGGTCCGGCGCCCGACGCCGATCAGGCCCGGCAGCGGGAGGTCGTGGACGCGTTCATCGCCGCCTCACGCGGAGGGGACTTCGAGGCTCTGGTCTCGCTGCTCGACCCCGACGTCGTTCTGCGCGTGGACGGCGGCGTCCTGGCGCTCGGCGCGTCGAAGGTGGTGCGCGGCGCGGAGACGGTGGCCGGTCAGGCGCTCATGTACCAGCGGTTCTCGCCGTTCGCACGGGTCGCTCTCATCAACGGCGTACCCGGCATCGTCTCGCTGCCCGGGGGCAAGGCGGTCGCGGTCATGGCCTTCACCGTCTCCGGGGGCAAGGTCGTCCAACTCGACATCCTGGCCGACCCGGAGCGCATGCGGAGCCTGGACCTGTCGGTCCTGGACGACTGATGCGCGTGCGCCGATGGTGCGGGGCCCGGGCGCAATCCGGGCCCCGCACCGTCCACGCCACGGCGGCGGCTACTCCTCTACTCCTCGATGGCGATCGCCCGGACCCCGGTGCCCTTGTACCGCGCGGGCTCACGCGTCAGCACAGGACGGCCTCGGGGCCACTCCACGGAGGGTTGTGCGAGGTACAGCGCGTGGGCGCCGCTCCAGTCGGAGCCCTGGGTACGGAGACGCTTGCCCACCGCGGCCGCCCCGGCGAAGTCCAGCTCCGTAATGTCCACGGAGGGGAGCGAGCCGACGTGCTCGGCCACGCCCGCGCGATCGCTCTCGGCGACCGCCAGGCACACTGCGGGAATGTAGATCCGCAAGGTCGGGTCGTTCTCCGCCTCCACGACGAGTGTGGAGGTCATCTGATTCCCCGCGCCGAGCGCGAGGGCGGCGGTGTCGTCGAAGACGACGGCGCGCGGCAGCGGGTAGTCGCCCTTCTTCACTGCACCTCCCCGATGCGCCCGGACACGATGTCGGCCCACAGCTTCTCGCCGGCCCTGGCGTCCTCTTCGGTGTACGGCCTGCCGAGGAAGTGCTCCTCGACGTACGCCTTGGTCTCCTCGCGGCGCTGCGCCAGCTCTTCCTTCGTGGGCGTGGCCCCGGCCAGCTGCGCCACGAGATCGCGCATGGTGATGCCGCGATCCCGGGCGAGCTCCTGGAGGCGGTCGCGGACGGCGGGGTCGACCTTGATCGTGGTGTCAGCCATGACGAAAGTATACCGGCGGTATACCGTCTCAGGGCGTTCGAGTACGACAGTCATCGGCACTCCGTTTCTCTTGAAGGACCTGGCCCGATCCGGGCCAGGCGTCTGCGAACACGACGTCAGGCCGGGCAGGGCGGCACCCCGCGCAGCAGGGCCCGTGCCGCCACCCCACCTCGTAGCGCGGCCGCCACGAACCCGCCCACCGCACGGTCCTGCTCGGCGTCCGGAGCGGGTGCACAGCTCCGACACTCACCGCCTGCCGCGACGGGAGCCCGGCACTCCTCGCACTCCGCCGGCGCGGGCGGCGGTGGGGGCGGCGGGGCGGGCAGTTTGCGGGTCAGCCGGTCGGCGAGCAGCGTTTCGGTCAACTTCCTCCGCCCCGGCCCCTTCCCGCTCTTCGAACACGTCGTAAGGCGCGTCGTACACCTCGTAGACGGTGGCGAGCGTGCCCGTCTCGGGGTTCTTCCTCAGCACACGGCGCAGATACCGGGATTCCTCCAGCTCACGGAGCGCCGCGGAGATCCGGTCCCGCCCCTCCGCGCGCTTGCTGGCGAGGCTGCGGATCGACGCCTTCGCACCGTCCGGCAGGCTGAGGAGGTACATCAGTACGCCTGACGCGCACCACGAGATGCTGTCGTCGCGCAGCAGCGCGTTGGCGAACGTGGTGAAGGAACGCGTATGGGTAGTACGGTGAATGCGCATCGGGAGTTGTGGCTCCTGGTGTCGAGCCCCCGGGTGTTGGCGCACCGCGGGGGCATTCTTGTGTGCCCGTGTCGGCGGTGACCGTACACCCACACAAAGTCACCTGCGCAAGTGCCAACAGCATTGGCCAGAGCCGTAGTTCGGAGAGCCGGAGCCCGGCAATCAGGCCGGGTCCGACCTGCGGTTCTGCCTGAATCGGCACCGCCGGAGGCCAGGCCGTCCACCCACGTACCCGGAGCACAGATCACCCGTCCGAGCGATCGTCACTTCTGCTTGTACCGGCGGGGCGTTTGCCCCGTGGTCGCGTTTCCGCCCCAGGCGACAGCTTCGCTGAGCGTTGGGCCGAGTCGGCTCTGGAGTAGCGTTTTCTTCATGCCGACACAGGCGACTTTCCGGAAATGGGGGACATTCATGCGTCAGCCGCTTCGCTGCCTCGGGATCTTCGCGGTGGTCGGAATCGCCGCCGGCGGACTGGCCGCGTGCGGTTCGGTGCAGGAGGAGACCTTCAAGGACGACGGCACGCTGTCCGGAAAGGTCACCTCGGTGCGGCTCGAGAACGGGTCGGGCGGTGTCACCGTGAACGGCACGGAGGGTGACGGCACGCTGTCGATCCACCGCGAGATCGAGTACCGGGACGACAAGCCCCAGGGCGCCACCCACCGGATCGAGAACGGGGTCCTGGTCCTCGGCGGCTGCGGCAGCCGCTGCTCGGTGAAATACACCGTCGACGTACCCGCCGGAGTACCGGTGAGCGGCAAGGTGTCGAGCGGCGAGGTCCACCTCGCCAAGGTGGGCCCGGTAAAGGTCACCACCAGCTCCGGCCGCATCGAGATGAACGGCGTCTCCGGCTCGGTCGAGGTACAGACCTCCAACGGCCGCATCACCGGCCGGGACCTCGGCGGCAAGCGGATCCAGGCCCAGACCTCCAACGGGGCGATCGACCTCACCCCCGCCACCCCCCAGAGTGTGAAGGCCATGACGTCCAACGGGGACATCACCCTGACCGTGCCCCCGGCCACCTACCGGGTGACAGCGGTGTCGGGCAGCGGCGAAATGAACATCGACGTGCCCAACGACCCGTCCGGTGAGTACGAGCTCGACCTCATCACCAGCAACGGGGACATCACCGTCAACAGGTCCTGACCAGTCATCAGAGACCAGGGACGATGAGAATACCGATCGAGCGTCAGACGCCTGACCGAGCAAGTCCCTAAGCTACGGGGATGATCAAGCCGATTGAGCTCGTGATATTCGACTGCGACGGGGTGCTGGTCGACAGTGAACGCATCGCGGCACGCGTCCAGGTCGCCTTGGGAGCGGAGCTGGGCTGGCCGCTCACCGAGGACGAAGTCATCGACCGGTTCATCGGGCGCTCCAGCGCCTCCATCGCCGAGCAAGTCTCTGCCAGGCTCGGCCATGGGACGGCCGCAGTCTGGTGGGAGCGGTTCGAACAGCTCCACCGTGAGGCAGTGGATGCCGGGTTGTCCCCCGTCGAGGGACTGCCCGAGGCACTCGACGCGATCAGCCTGCCGACCTGTGTCGCCTCCAGCGGCTCCCACGAGAAGATGCGCCACACCCTGGGCCGCACCGGCCTCTACGAACGCTTCGCGGGCCGCATCTACAGTGCCACCGAAGTCGCCCGCGGCAAGCCGGCCCCGGACCTGTTCCTGCACGCCGCACAGCAAATGGGTGTCGACCCGGCAGCGTGTGTGGTGGTCGAGGACAGCAGGCCCGGCGTCCAGGCCGCCCGCGCCGCCGGCATGCGGGCCTTCGGCTATGCCGGCGGACTAACTCCGGCCGAGCGACTCGAAGGCGCCGGCACCGTCGTATTCCACGACATGCGCAAACTGCCCAATCTCATTGCCGAACAGTGACCGCCACTTACGCGCGCAGCACCACCGTCCACGGGAATTGACAATTCCTCGTGGGCCATACGCCCCTGGCTGAGAGCTTGATGCGCCGGACAGAACCTGGCCGGGGCTTTTCTTCCCAGGCATCTCGGGACGCTCTCGGGACCCCTGCGGTCTCCTGGTCAGTGGTCAACGATTTCTGCTGACGCGCTCCGGCACATGTGACGCGGTCGACGATCCAAGGCCGACCCGGCGAACGAGTTCAGCCGTTTGCCGCCGTCGAGAGTGCAAGCCCGGCACCTGACGACGCCTCAGTATCGACGTAAGTCCGATTTGCGGCGCAAGTGCACAGCTCGCCGAGGCATCGCCAGGAAGGCAGGAACGTACGTGAAACTCGCCCCCAGGCAGGAAAGAGGTTCCCGAACCGGAGCGATCCGCCGGTGGCTCTACGCCATGCTGCTGGCGCCCCTGCTGGCCCTGGCACCCACGCTCGCGAACGCTCAGGGCGCGTGGCTGACGGTGTCCCACCTGAACACCGCCCGCTCCGGCCTGGCCGCGACGACCGCGCCCTGCCCCAGGGACGTTGCGGGGCCGGCGGAGACCTGCGTGTACGCCTTCGGCGGCTCCGACGCTGCCGGCGTGGTCAACACGGTAGAGGCCTACAGCCCGGTCACGAACCTGTGGGTGACCCTGCCCTCGCTGCCCACCGCCCGCACCGGCCTGGCGGGGGCGACCGCGCCCTGCCCCAACGGCGTCGCCGGGCTGCGGGGGACCTGCGTGTACGCCATCGGTGGCGACGACGGCGCCGGGCCTGCGGACCAACTGAGCACGGTGGAGGCCTACAGCCCCGCCACGAACCAGTGGGTGACCTTGCCGTCGATGAACTCGACCCGGGCCTTTCTGGCAGCGGCGACCGCGCCCTGCCCCAACGGCGTCGCCGGACTGCGGGGGACCTGCGTGTACGCCATCGGCGGCTCCAACCGCGGCGCCGGTAGCACGCATCTGAGCACGGTGGAGGCGTACAGCCCGGCCACGAACCAGTGGGTGACCCTGCCCTCGCTGCCCACCGCCCGCACCAGTCTGGCCGCGGCCGCCGCGCCCTGCCCGCAGGTGGTCATGGAACGGAACGAGACCTGCGTGTACGCCTACGGCGGCTTCCCCGGCGGCGGAGCACGCGATGATCTCCACCGCGCGATGGAGGCCTACGTGCCCACGGCCAATGTCTGGGTGTCGCTGCCCCTGATGCCCACCGAACGCTCCGGACTGGCGGGGGCGGCCGCACCGTGCCCCAAGGCCGCGAAGCAGGTCTGTGTGTACGCGTTCGGCGGTGTCCGTGCCGGCGAAGCCCTGCGGACGGTGGAGGCTTACAGCCCCACGGCCAATGTCTGGGCGACCCTGCCTTCGATGCCCACCGCCCGTACCGACCTGGCAGGGGCTGCCGCGGCGTGCCCCGACAACCTGAACCGGACGTGCGTCTACGCCGTCGGCGGTCGTAACGGCGCTGACCCTCCCCTGGACACGGTGGAGGCCTTCGACATCGAAGAGTGAACCGCCCGGGTCCCGAAACCGAGCGGGGGCGGTACGGCCGCCGCCGTACCGCCCCCGCCCGCGTCCGATGTGTGCTCAGCAGTACAGGTTGCCGCCCGTCGGCACACCCAGGATCTGTGTGAAGCGCGTGTAGCTGTCGACGCGGCTCTGGACCTGCGCCGGGTTCCTGCCGTCGCACTCCAGGGAGCCGTTGATGGAGCGGATGGTCTGGCCGAAGCCCGCCTGGTTGACCATGGCGTTGTGGCCGGTCATCGTGCCCGGGCCGTTCTGCGTGTTCCAGTACCAGAGGCCGGTCTTCCAGGCGACGGCCGACTCGCGCTCGACGCGCCAGGGGTTGCCCAGCAGGTCGATGCCGAGGGCGTCACCCGCGGCCTTGTAGTTGAAGTTCCAGCTGAGCTGGATCGGGCCGCGGCCGTAGTACGCGGCCTGGCCGGCCGGGCAGCCGTAGGGCTGGCTCGCGTCGCAGTAGTGGGGGTAGTTGGCGGTGTTCTGCTCGACGATGTGGACCAGGCCGCCCGTCTCGTGCGAGACATTGGCGAGGAAGGCCGCGGCCTCCTGCTTCTTGACCGTGTCGCTTCCGGTGTTCGCGAAGGCGGGGTAGGCGCTCATCGCCGCGGTCAGTCCGCTGTACGTGTAGAACGCGTTCCGGTTCGGGAACATCTGGTTGAACTGCGCCTCGCTGACGACGAAGCCGGACGGGGACGGGCCCGGGCCGGGATCGCCGCCGCCGGTTCCGCACGTGCCCTGGTCGGCCCAGACGCCCCATTCGCCGGTCGTGCCGGGCGTCTCGCCCTGGGTCCACCACTTGGCCTGCCAGTTGTGGCCGTCGTGGGAGGCGATCATGCCGCCCGTGTACACGGCGGAGGAGTTCCAGGCAGCGGCACAGTCGGCCGCCGCAGCCGTCGAGCCGGGCAGGAAGACCGCGAATCCGAGGATCGCCGCGAAGGCGGCGAACAAGCTCACTATGCGTCGTGACAACGTTATCTGCCTTTCCCTGTGGGGGGTTCGGAGCCATGAGGGTGCAAAGCGTGTTGCCGTGGCACGTGTTGAGCACTGAACCGGGAATGGTCTGGACCTGTCAAGGGTCTAGACCATGATTGTCGCGGCAGCGGGGCGCGGTCGCCTCGGGCTTCCGGGCCGAGGACGGCCACCGCCCGGTGTGCGAGGATCCCGCCGTGGACCCGCTGACGCCCGAAGACCCCACCCGCATCGGCCCGTTCCGGCTTCTCGGCCGGCTCGGCACCGGTGGCATGGGCCGCGTGTACCTCGCCCGGTCCGAGGGCGGACGCACGGTCGCCGTGAAGGTCGTGCACCCGCAGCTCGCCGCGGAGGAGGAGTTCCGGCTGCGCTTCGCACGTGAGGTCGACGCGCTGGAACGGGTCGGCGGCACCGGCACCACGCCCGTGATCGCCTCCGACACGGCCGCGGACTCGCCGTGGGTCGCGGTCGCGTACGTACCCGGGCCGGCGCTGCGGACCGTCGTGGACGACCAGGGGCCGCTGCCCCCGGACTCGGTACGCACCCTCGCCGCCGGGCTGGGGCGGGCCCTGGAGCACATCCATGCCGCCGGGCTCGTCCACCGCGATCTGAAACCGTCCAACATCCTGCTGGCCGTGGAGGGTCCGCGGATCATCGACTTCGGGATCGCCCGCGCCGTGGACACCGTCACCGACGGCGGGCTCACCAGCACGGGCGCGGTCGTCGGCTCACCCGGCTTCATGTCGCCGGAGCAGGTACGGGGCGAGAAGGTCACCGCCGCCTCCGACGTCTTCTGCGTGGGCGCGGTGCTCGCGTACGCGGCCACGGGACGGCAGCCGTTCGGGGCGACCGAGAGCGGTGTCCACGCCGTCATGTTCCGGATCGCGCACGACGAGCCGGACCTGGACGGGCTGCCGGAGGAGCTCGCCCCGCTCGTACGGGCCTGCCTCGACAAGGACCCGGCCCGCCGCCCCTCGGCGGCGCAGCTGGCGCAGGCCGCGCCCGCCGCCGGGGGCGCCTGGCTGCCACCCGCACTGCTGGCCCGGCTGGGCGAGCACGCGGCCAGGCTGCTCGACGCGGACACCCCGACACCGGACCTCCCGACGCCGGGCACCCGGGCACCGGGCACCCGGGCACCGGACCCCCCGACATCGGGCACCCAGGCCGACGGATCGCATCGGCGACGCCGGTGGCGCACCGTCCTCGCGGCCGGCTGTGCGGTGGCAGTGCTCGCGGGCGGCGGCGCCCTGGCCACGGCGTACTGGCCGGACCGGGCCCCCGAGTCGTACGAGAAGACGCCCGGCGGCACCACCGGGACGGGTGATGCCGAAGGCGGCGAGACCGAGCGCGGTGAGGCCGGTGATGTGCCGGACGTCTTCATCGGCGCCTGGGAAGGCGTACTGAAGGGCACCGAGGACAACCCCAAGTCGACCGGTCGCATCGAGATCGGCCAAGGCAGGAAGGGCCGCAAGACCGCCGTGTACGTCCAGGTCACCGGTGACCGGCTGTGCATGGGGAGGTCCGTACTCGTCTCGGCGGACGACGACATGATCGTCTTCGGCGAGAGCGATGTGACCACGAGCGTCCCGGCCTCGGAATGCCTGCCCGCCGCGCACCAGACGCTCACCATGCGCTCGCAGGACGTCATGGAGTGGACGTCCGGCGCCGTCACCGCCACGTTCCGCAGGACGAAGGCGGGTCCTCAGATCGTCCCTGCGGCTTTCGTGGGCAGTTGGAAACAGCACTTCGACGAGCTCGCCGGCGGCAACCAGAACGACCTGTTCAACAACACCGTCACGATCACTCAGGGCCCGGTCGGCGCACCGCTCATCCGCTTCGAGGACTCGTACCCGAAGACCGACGGCGCGACCGGAGAGCCGCTCGACGCCACCGTCAACTGCGCAAGCACAGCAGTGCTGGGCGGCGTCGGCAACCTGCTGGTCATCGGCCCGCGCGTACCCGACCTCCGTGCCTCCGACCCCGACTGTTCACCCGACGGCGCGTCGCAGAGTCTGCGCATCGACCGCTTCGAGGGCAAGCAACGTCTACTCATGTACGGGATGGGGCCGGACGGGGAGCCCGCGGAGTACTTCCGCGACCGTTGAACCGCCGGCCCGGATCGGTCAACGGCGGCTCGCCGATTTCGAGTTCACAAAATCCGGCGGAAGCGGCGGGTTACGGGGCATGAATTCGTCGAGGCAGTCGTGAACCATCCCCGCATTCACGGGAATTCACGCCCGGTGGAGATCAACACCGGAAAGTACTGAACAGCAGCGTGCCCCGGCGCACAAAAAGAGACATTCGAAGTTAATATGACAATCGCATAAGCCACTGATACATCGAATGCGCTCTGTTGGTGCCTGCATTCATCGGATTGAATCAGATCAGGCGAGACGGACCGCCCGGATCAGCCGAACCGCAAGGATCGGTCGACCCGCCGGGATCAGTCACTCCGTTCCACCGTGCGACGCCTGCCTCACGGCTTCGTGACGCGTCACTCGCCCGCCACAACCACAACCGGTCCCGCTGCGCGCGCTCGAAGCGCTGTGGCAGCCCATCGGTTCCCTCACCCGGACTCACCATCCCGTTCACCATCCCGCCGCCGGCGCCCTGGACATGCCGTGACGTCGCGGACCCGCACCACAGACGGTCAGCCACGGGAGCACAACGAGCGCAAGGAGACCCGCCATGGCAACTCTCACCTCGCTGACACCCACCCAGAGCCACAACGGAATCACCCTCACCCTCACCGGCACGAGCCTGTCGGGCACTACCAAGGTGAACTTCGGAACGAAGAAGGTCACCCCCGCCACCGTCAGCGCCACCACCGTCACCGTCGTCATCCCGGTCCTGTGCGGTGGCCAGGTCAATGTCAGCGTCACCGCGGGCACTTCGACGAGCAATTCGCTCTCGTTCTTCTACATCGACCCCCCGGCGCCCACGGCGCTCAGCGCCAACACCGGTCCGGCGACCGCCACATCCCTGAGCGTCCTCGGCAGTGGGCTGCTGACCGCGACCGCGGTGACGTTCGGCGCCGTGGGCGCCGGCACCGGACTGACGGTCGTGTCGGACAGCGAGCTGACCGTCACCTGCCCCGCGCACGGCGCCTTCGGCGGTGCCAGCTTCGACACGGTGAACTGCACCGTAACCACCGCAGGAGGCACCAGCATCCCGCTCGGCGCCCCCACCCAGTACACCTACTACGACGTCCCGACCGTAACCGGCCTGAATCCCACCACAGGACAGGTCGGTGACGACACCACCGTCACCGGCGCCAACCTGGTGGACGTCAGCAGCGTGACCTTCACTCCCACGGGCGGGGGTACCGCGGTCGAGGCCGACTTCACCAGCGTCTCCGCCTCCAGCCTGGTCGCCACCGTCCCCGCGGGGCTCACCGCGGGCACGTACGACGTCCGGGCCACCACTCCCGGCGGCCTGACCGCGATCGTCGCCGGTGACGTGTACACCGTCGTCTGACCCCCTGTCTGCGCCCTGGCCGACGCGCCTCGGCCAGGGCGCAGCATCCTGAGGAGTGCAGGAAGGAACCGGTCATGGCCCCGGTAGTGAGCAGTCTCAATCCCAACAAGGGACCGACCGCGGGAGGGACCGCGGTGACGATCAACGGCAGCGGCTTCACCGGGGTCACAGCCGTGAGGTTCGGAACCGTCTCGGCCTCGTTCACGGTGATCAGCACCAGTCAGATCACCGCCACCTCGCCGGCCGGCTCCGGGACGGTCAACGTCACGGTCGTCGCGACATCGGGTACGAGCAACGGCGTCGCCTACACCTATGTCACGCTCCCGGTGCTCAGCTCCCTGTCACCCAACCGGGGACCGACCTCGGGAGGAAACACGGTCACCCTCACCGGTACCAATCTGTCGGGGGCCACCGCGGTGCAGTTCGACTCGCGTCCGGCCGTCATCACCGGCAACACCGCCACCCAGGTGACCGTCATCGCGCCGGCGGGGCCCGCCGCTCCCGCCGAGGTCAAGGTCACCACGCCGGGCGGTGTCAGCAATCCACTGCCCTACTTCTACATCCCGGCCCCGGTCATCAGCCTGATCAGCCCGGACAAAGGCCCGCTCGCCGGCGGAAACAGCGTCACCATCACCGGCAGCAACCTGACTCTCACCAGCAGCGTCCGCTTCGGAACCAGTACGGCCACCGGTGTCACCGTCGACTCCGACAGCCAGGTCACCGCACTCGCCCCCAGCGGATCGGGCACGGTGGCCGTCACCGTCACCACGCCGGGCGGCACCAGCGCCACCGGGCTGGGAACCGCCTACTACACGTACCTCGCGACTCCGGTCCTCAGCAGCCTCAACCCCTCATCGGGACCTGCCCCCGGCGGAACCACCGTCACCATCACCGGCAGCAATCTGACCTATGCCGACGAAGTGCGCTTCGGGGGCGTTCCGGTGCCGTTCACCGCGGTCTCCGACACACAGGTCGTCGCCGTCGCCCCCGGAGGGACGCCGGGCACGGTGCCGGTGGACGTGCACACCCCGGCGGGCACCAGCCCCGGCATCTCGTTCCAGTACGTCACCTGAGAGAGCGAACGATGTAGGCCGACCGGCCCGGGCGCCGCCGATATGTGTGGCGGTATGCCCGGGCTTTGGCAATCTGATGATGGTATGCAGTGATTGTGGCCTTGTCATGTGCCGGCCGCGGGGTCCGTGCCCGCGGCCGGTTCCGTCCCTCCCGCGTGCCTGATGCCACGTCTGCCGGCGGGATGCCGTGAAGTGCGTGAGAGAGGTGGACCAGGCATGACTCCTGGGATTCGGACGGACCGTTCCCGGCGCCCGGTACCAGGCGGGCGGACAGCTGCCCCCACCGCATTCGGCCCCGCGGGCCGCGCCGTGGCCGCGCTGTTCGCCCTGCTCCTCGCCGTCCTCTCCCCGGCCCTGGTCCCCCAGGTCCCGGCGGCGGCCGCCCAGGCCGTACCCCCCGGGACGTACGCCTACGTCACCAACGAGGCCGACAACACGGTGTCCGTGATCGACGTCGCGCATCCGGCCGATCCCGTTGTCGGCAGCCCCATCCAGGTCGGCAGCGGACCGGTCAGAGTGGCGGTGACCCCCGACGGCACCAAGGCCTATGTCACCAACCAGAGCAGCAAAACAGTGTCGGTGATCGACACCGCGACCAACACCGTCCGTTCCACCATCCACGTCGGCAAGCTCCCTGTCGGTGTCGCGGTCTCCCCCGACGGCAGCACGGTCTATGTCACCAACGCGTTCAGCAACACGGTGTCGGTGATCGACACTGCGACCGACCGGGTCACCGCCACCATCACGGTCGGCATGGGACCGCTCGCGGTCGTCGTCTCCCCCAACGGCAAAAAGGCCTACGTCGTCAACGTCAACTCCGACTCCGTCTCGGTGATCAACACCAAAACCCACGGGGTCACCACCATCGCGAACGGCTTCACGGCGCCGTTCGGGGCCGGGATCACTCCCGACGGCACGAAGGTCTACGTCACCAATTCGATCGACGAGTCGGTGTCGGTGATCGACACCGCGGCCGACCTGGTCACCGCCACCATCACGGTCGGCAAAGGACCGGTCGACGTCGCGGTCACTCCCGACGGCACGAAGGCGTACATCACCAACGGCGTCGACGGCACCGTCTCGGTGATCGACCCCGATCCCGACGACGACGTCATCGCCCCCACCATGCCCATCCCGGTCGGCACCGGACCCCTCGGCGCCGCGGTCACTCCCGACGGCACCCAGGCGTACGTCGCCAATGGCGGCAGCAACACGGTGTCGGTGATCCGCACCGCCACCGACAAGCTCGCCATCACCATCCAGGCCGGCTCCTCACCGCTGGACGTCGCCTTCGGCATCGTGCGCGCGGCCACCACGACAACGATCGCCTCGGCTCCGCGCCCGTCGACGTGCCGTCAAAAGGTGACCCTCACTGCGACCGTGTCCGGTGACGACGACGGGGCACCCACCGACGGGACCGTCACCTTCCTCGACGGAACCACGACCCTGGGCACCGCCCCCATCGACAGCGGCACGGCGGTCCTCGTCATCCACGACCTGCCCCTCGGGGACCACTCGCTCACCGCCCACTACAGCGGTGGCGCGACGTACGCCGAATCCACGTCCCCCGTCCTCGTCCACACCGTCGTGCAGGGCGACCGCCGACCCCACCATGACGGTCCCGACCGTTGCGAGGACCGTCCGGACCACGACGACGACCATGACGACCACGACGACGACCACCACGACGACGGCCCGGACCACGATCACGGAACGGGCCACCACCCGGCAGGCTGACGCCCCCAGCGTCTGAACGGGCGGAGAACATCAGCCGACGGAATGGCCCACCTGGCCGAACTCACCTCGTACGCACGTACGGTGACGATCCGTGGAATGGGTGAGCGCTGAAAACATCGTGGCCGTGGGTACCGCTGTGCTCGGCATCCTGGCCTCCGCCGGCGTCCTCTGGTACGAGCGCCGCGTACCGAGCCGTAAGCGCATCGGCTACCGCATCCAGCTGGACACACCGATCGGCAGCAACGTACGCAACGGCCGCCCCAACATCCGGCTCGGGCTGTTCAACGACACACCCGACATGTCCGACGGGACGCTCGTCCTCCTGCGCATCGAGAACGACGGCTCGCAGAGCATCGCCGACAACGACTACACCGGCCGCGAACTGCACGGCCTCACCGTCGATTTCACCGACCGTTTCGTGCGCGGCCTCGCCGTCACCCACCCCAACGACACGGAACACCTCGTCGAGCACTTCACCCCGGCCGCCGGGCTGCGGTTCGTCGGCAACACCCTCTACATCCCGCGCGTCCCGCTCAACCGCGGCGAGCACTTCAAGCTGCTCGTCCTGCTGTCCGGCGGCCCGGTGGGCTGCCAGGTCAGGATCACCGGCGGCATCCGGGACGGCGAGGTGATGCCCAACCGCGCGATCCTGCCCGACGACAAGCCCCCGCTGTTCAGCAGGGCGGCCCGCAACATCACGGTGCTGCTGACCGCCTGTGTCGTCGCGCTCGCCGCGATCATCGTCGTACGGGACGACACCCGGCCGCCGATCGGCTGCGCCAAGGGCGAGCTGACCGTCACGGGCTCGACGGCCTTCGCGCCCGTCGTACGCGAACTGGCGAAGAAGTACGAGAAGGACTGCGAGGGCTCGAAGGTCACCGTGGACGCCCACGGCAGCGCGGCCGGGATAAGGTCGCTCGCCGCGGCGGGTGAGAAGGCGACGAAGGGCTCCCCCGCCGTGATCGCCCTCTCGGACGGGCCCAAGCCGGGCGGCTTCCCGCAGCTGCGCGAGAACCGGGTCGCCGTCTCGGCCTTTGCGCTCGTCGCCAATGACGAAGTGCCGGTGAAAGACCTCTCCCTCGACGACATCCGCGCGATCTACCGCGGCGACATCACCAACTGGAGCAGGTTCGGCGGGCCGGACCTCAGGATTTTCCTCGTCAGCCGCGACGCCAACTCCGGCACCCGCGAGGTCTTCCAGCGCCGCGTCCTCGGCCGCAACGAGCCCGCGAACTCCTCCCGCGACTGCGTGAACAAGGACGACCCCGAGTCGAAGGTCGTCCGCTGCGAACTCGACAGCACGGAGCAGGTGCTGGCCACCGTGGCCAAGCTGCCGGGCGCCATCGGCTACAGCGAACTACGCGCCGGTTCCGGTCTGAAGGGAGCCCACCGCCTCGACATCGACGGCGAACCCCCGTCGGTGGAGACCATCGGCGCCAGTGCGTATCCGTACCGCGAGATCGAGTACGCGTACACCTACGGCCAGCCCCCCGCCGATTCCCTCGTCTCCAGCTTCCTCGGCTACATGCGGCAGGGCGGCGGCCAGGACGTCGTCACCACCCACGGCCATCTGTCGTGCGCGACGCCGAAGGGGCTGCGGGTCTGCGGGGAGGAGCAGCCAGGACCGCTGACGGGTGCGGGCGGCCGACGCCCGCCAAACAAAAGTTGAGCATTCAACTCGGGTTCCCCTGCCAGGGTTTGCCAAGCCCATGACGATGGAACTCATGGCGCAGCAGACTTCAGAGGGCACCAGCGGCACCACACGACGCGCCGTACTCGCCGCGGCCGCCGGGACCGCGGCGGTCGGCGCCGTACCCACCGGCCATGCAGTCGCCGCCGATTCCGGCCAGGGACCGGCGCAAGCGCCCGGTGGCGGACACAGCGGCCGGCCCGCCACGGCGCAGTCGTGAACGGCGCGGCCCTGTGGACCCTCGCCCAGGCGCCGGGCACCCCACGCAGCGCCGAGATCGTCACCAGCATGCTCACCAACGCCACGGAGCTGGTGTGGGACCGCGGCACGGAGCCGGACCTGGCGGGGTACGAGGTGGTGTGGCGCGAGACGACCGCGCCCGAGTGGACCCATGTCATCGCGGTCGGCGATGCGACGCGGCACGAGGTCGACCTGTCGAAGGACAACGTCTTCTTCGGCGTGCGCGCGGTGGGCCGGACGGGCGCGAAGAGCCCGGTGGCGTTCCCTGTGCCGCAACGCTGAGCGGGGCCCGAGGGCCGGGTGGCCCGCGCGTCCGTCCTCGAACGCCGGAGGGGCTTCAAAGGAGCCCCTCCGGCGAGCGGCCGGCCCCGCCTATGGCCTAGGCGTCCGCAAGTTCCGCGATCACCTCGGCGTGGCAGCGCTCCGGGACACACCAGCAGCCGAGCCGGCGGCCGCGCAGTGCGGGGAGCCGGGCCAGCAGCTCGGGTCGCTCCAGCAGATGGGCGCGGTACTTCTCGACCACTTCGTCCCGCGTGCCGTCGGGGCCCGGGCGGAACGGACTGGCGAGCGGTGAGGCGTCGAGGTGCCAACCGCCCCGGTGCATGGCGCGGCCGACGTACACGACGTCCGCGTACTCGGGGTCGTCGCGGTGTCCCTTGAGGTTGACCACGGTCGTCCTGTGCATGGGCAGATCCTCGCTGCTCGGCCCGGCGGACGCTCAGGGCAGCTTGACCGCGAGCAGGTCGACGGGACGGATGTCGGGCGCCGAGGCCAGCATGGTCTCCGCCGCGTCCATCAGGGCGGCGGCGATCCGGCCCTGAAGATGCCCCGCCCGGCCCTCCTCGTTCTCGAAGGTGTCGAAGACGCCGAAGGTCGTGGCGTTCTCCCGGAAGGCGAACCAGGAGACGGTGTGCTCCTCCTCCTTGGCGAGCTGCAGCGCGCTCCGCAGCATGTCCGCCACCTGGTCGGCGTACTCGGGCTTGGCCTCGATGCGGGCAAGCAGGCCGATGTTCATCGTCGCTCCATGGGTTCGATGTCGTGCCCCGTTCTTCGGGGCCTCACTCAACCTAGGACTCCGAACCGGCCGACCCCAGTGTCGTAAACGACTCATCCGATATCGTTTACGACATGGATGTCTCTGTGCTGGTCTACGACGGCGTGTTCGACTCCGGGCTCTGTGCGGCGCTGGACGTCCTGGACGCGGCCAACGCGATGCGCGGCGAACTGCCGCAGCCGCCCCCGGCCTGGAACGTCACGAAGATCGGCTTCCGGCGGCAGGTGCGCACCGGCGCGGGGCACCTCGTCACGACCGAGCCGATCGCCGCGGCCGCGGCCACGGATCTGCTGCTGGCGCCCGCCCTGGCCGAACGGCGGCCCGATGTGCTCCTCGACCAGGTGTCGAGCAGCGCGATGGCAGCGGCCCGGGAGCTGGTCGCCGACGTGCGCGGGCGGGGCACGCCCGTCGCCTCGGCGTGCACGGGCTCGTTCCTTCTGGCCGAGTCGGGAGTGCTCGACGGGCGGCAGGCAACCACCACCTGGTGGCTGGCGCCGGTGTTCCGCAAGCGGTACCCCGCCGTCATGCTGGACGAGTCCCGGATGGTGACCACATCGGACGGCGTGACCACGGCCGGCGCGGCGTTCGGGCACGTCGACCTCGCGCTCGCCGTCGTGCGGATGACCAGCCCGGCCCTCGCTGATCTCGTCGCCCGCTACCTGGTCGTCGACGAACGGCCCTCGCAGTCCGCGTACACGATCCCGAGCGCGCTCGCGCAGAGCGATCCCCTGGTCGCCGCGTTCGAGCGGTGGGCGCGGCTGCATCTCGACGAGCCGATCGGCCTGGCCGAGGCGGCGCGCTCCCTCGGCGTCAGCGAGCGCACGCTCCAGCGCACCGTCCGCCGCGTCCTGGGCACCACGCCCGTGCGCTTCGTCCAGGACCTGCGCGTCGAACAGGCCACGCATCTGCTGCGGACCACGGACCTGTCGCTGGACTCCATCGCCCGCAAGGTCGGCTACGAGCACGCGAACACCCTGCGGATCCTGCTGCGGGAACGCACCGGAACCACGGCGGGGACCCTGCGCGCCCGCTGACAAGGAGCGCACAGGGAAGCGGCCCGCGGGAACGGTGTCCCGCGGGCCGCTTCGTACGCCTCGCCTCGCCTTGCCTCGGTTCGGCTCGGCTCGGCTCGCCTCGGGCTTGCCTGCGCTTACAGGAAGGAGTTGATCTCGATCGTCTCGGTACGGCCGGGGCCGACGCCGATCGCCGAGATCGGGGCGCCGGACATCTCCTCCAGCGCCTTCACGTACCCCTGCGCGTTCTTCGGCAGGTCGGCGAAGGTCTTCGCCTTCGTGATGTCCTCGGACCAGCCCGGCAGGTACTCGTACACCGGCTTCGCGTGGTGGAAGTCGGTCTGCGAGTACGGCAGCTCCTCGACGCGCTTGCCGTCGATCTCGTACGCGACACAGACCGGGATCTGCTCCCAGCCGGTCAGCACGTCCAGCTTGGTGAGGAAGAAGTCGGTCAGGCCGTTGACGCGGGTGGCGTAGCGGGCGATGACCGCGTCGAACCAGCCGCAGCGGCGGTCACGGCCGGTGGTCACGCCGCGCTCGCCGCCGATGCGGCGCAGGGCCTCGCCGTCGTCGTCGAAGAGCTCGGTCGGGAACGGGCCGGCGCCGACGCGGGTCGTGTACGCCTTGAGGATGCCGATGACACGGCTGATCTTCGTCGGGCCCACGCCGGCGCCGGTGCAGGCACCGCCCGCGGTCGGGTTGGAGGAGGTGACGAAGGGGTACGTGCCGTGGTCGACGTCGAGGAGGGTGCCCTGGCCGCCTTCGAAGAGGACGACCTTGCCCTCGTCGATGGCGTTGTTCAGGATCAGCGTCGTGTCCGCGACGTACGGCCTGATCTGCTCGGCGTAGCCCAGCATCTCCTCGACGATGCGGCCGGCCTCGATGGCGCGGCGGTTGAAGACCTTGGCGAGGAGCTGGTTCTTGTTCTCCAGCGCCGCCTCGACCTTCTGGGTCAGGATCGACTCGTCGTACAGGTCCTGAACGCGGATGCCGACGCGGTTGATCTTGTCGGCGTACGTCGGGCCGATACCGCGGCCGGTGGTGCCGATCTTGCGCTTGCCGAGGAACCGTTCCGTCACCTTGTCGAGGGTGACGTTGTACGGGGTGATCAGATGGGCGTTACCGCTGATCAGGAGCTTGGACGTGTCGACGCCGCGCTCGTTCAGCCCGCTCAGCTCGGAGAGCAGGACAGCCGGGTCGACGACGACTCCGTTGCCGATGACCGGGGTGCACCCCGGCGAGAGGATTCCGGAAGGGAGGAGGTGGAGCGCATACTTCTGGTCGCCGACGACGACCGTGTGGCCGGCGTTGTTGCCACCCTGGTAACGCACCACGTAATCCACGGATCCACCGAGCAGGTCGGTGGCCTTTCCCTTGCCTTCGTCACCCCACTGAGCACCGAGCAGCACAAGTGCGGGCACAGGCGTACACCCCTTCCGGGCGGGGCATGTCCAAGGTCAGGGGGCCTGAGCCGCCAACCGGTGTGCCCCGGAATAGACGAAGCCCCTGGCGCAATAGCGCAAGGGGCTCTTGCACAAAGATGCTACCCGAGGAAGGACCGAGGTGTCGGCTCACGGCCAGCTCCTGGTGGTCATCGACCCGGTCGCCCGCCGTATTGACGGCGAGTCCGTTCGGATCGTGAAGGATGTGTTGTGTGCCGGGGCGGCGGCGAAAATCTGCCTGCCCGACGGGCCCGAGGAATTTTGCCGGGCACTGGCCCGAAGGGGTGCCAGGCGGCTTGTCGTGGTCGGTGACGACCGTGCACTGCTGCGCGCGGTCGCCGCTCTGCACCGCGGGCGCGGGCTCGCGGACGAGGCGCTGTCGCTCGTGCCCGTGGGGGTCGGCGCGTCGGTGGAGCTGGCGCGGGCGCTGGGGGTGCCGACCGGGCCGGTAGCTGCGGCGCGGGCGGTGCTGGACGGGGAGGCGCGGTCACTGGATCTGCTGGTGGACGACAGCGACGGGGTGGTGCTGGGGAATCTGCGGATCCCGGCCCCGTCGGCCTCGTCGGCCTCGACACCGTCCTCTGCCGCTGCCGCGCACCCGGCGTCGGTCTGGGACACCTGCCGCTCCCTGGTCCGCACCCTCGTGCGCCCCGATTCGGTCTCCGCCCCGCCGGCCGCGACCACGCACCGGCTGCGGGTCGAGGCGGACGGGGTGCTGCTGAACGACCTGAACGAGCCGGTCGAGGACGTACGGGTGCGCACGGCCGAGGGCGCCGCTGAGGTGACCGTGCAGCGCCGGGCGGGCGCGGAGCCCCTGCGGACCCTGGCCAAGGTCGTCACGGTCTCGGGCCCCAGCTTCCGCTATCGCGCGGACGCCCTGATCGCCGGCCCGGTCCGGCACCGGACCTGGACGCTGCGGCCGAAGGCATGGTCGCTGACCCTCCCGGCCGCGGGGCCGCCGGAGTAGCTTGGGCGCCGATATCGGCGGGTGGGGGCGGCAGGGGGCGCCGGGCGGCGCCTTGGCAGCCGCAGCGGGCGATCGCGCCTGCGCCGGGACCGGCACAGGGACCGGCACAGGGACCGGCTTCGGCCCCTGCGCGCGGGCGCCGCCGGGGAATCTTCCGCTGGGTGCCGCTCCTCGGCGCGGTCTGTTTCGGGCTCGGCGTCGCCGGCTCGGAGGGGTTCACGCACGACCCGCAGATCGACCTCACCGTGCTGAGCGAGAAGCCCGACGGCCGGTGCGTCGTCCGCTGGACGGATCCCTTCGACGGGCGTGAGCGGACCGGCCCGTACCGGTGCGACCCCGACCGGGAGCCGGAGCTCCACGACCGGGAGACCGGCTTCGTGGTCTCGTACGGCCCCTGGAAGGGCGATCTCTACAACGCGGAGTGGGAGGGCACCGCCGCTGATGACGTCAACGCGGCCGTCGGGCTCTCCGGTCTCGCGCTCCTCGCGGTCGGGCGACGGCGCGCGGACTCCCGCGTCCGCCCGGCCACCGCCGTGGCGTCGCGCGTCGATCCCACCAAGTCACCCGAAGACGGCGGCGAACACGCGCCGACGTAGGCGGTGTTCGCGGGACGGGCGTACCTGGAGCGGCTGGTGGCCGGAGCCTCGTACGCCCCGTGACCGGCTCCGGCTCCGGCTCCGGCTCCGGCTCCGGCTCCGGCTCCGGCTCCGGCTCCGGCTCCGGCTACGAACCGAAGAGCTGCTCCCGGCGTACCTGCCACCGCTCCATCATGTCGACGAGCTCGTCCTGGAGGAAGTCGAAGAAGGCGAGGGTCTCCGCCAGCCGGCGCCCGGCCGGGGTGTCCGGGCCGAGGCTGGCCACACCCTCGCGCAGGGCGTCTGACCACCGCTTGATGATCGCGTCGCGGTTCGTCAGCGCCTCGTACCACTGATTGCTGTGGACGCGGTACCGCTCACGCCGCGATCCGGGCTCACGCTCGCGCGAGACCATGTGCTGCTGCGAGAGATAGCGCACGGCGCCGGAGACCGCGGCGGGGCTGACCTGCAGCTGTTCGCCGAGCTCGGCGGAGGTCAGCGTGCCGGTGTCGGAGGCGAGCAGGGCGGCGAAGACCCGGGCGGGCATGCGCGTCATGCCCGCCTCGACGAGCTGCGCAGCGAAGCGCTCGACGAAGTCGGACACCGCGGCTTCGTCCCGCTCACCCTGCTGCTTCTCGGTCTGTTCAGCCACCACCGGATCATCTCCCCTGCTCACGGCCCGACCCGAGTTTATACGCTTCCTTAACTTCACAAATTTGTGAAACTAGCGTACGTTCCGAACCATGACGAAGGCAATCACGGTCGCCGGACTGCACAAGTCGTTCGGGCGCACACACGCACTGGACGGCCTCGACCTCGCGGTCGAGACCGGTGAGGTCCACGGCTTCCTCGGCCCCAACGGCTCCGGGAAGTCCACCACCATCCGGGTCCTGCTGGGCCTGCTGCGCGCCGACTCCGGCGCTGCCCAGCTGCTCGGCAGGGACCCCTGGAAGGACGCGGTCGAGCTGCACCGGCGGCTCGCGTACGTCCCCGGCGACGTGACGCTCTGGCGCAACCTCTCCGGCGGAGAGGTCATCGACCTCTACGGGCGGCTCCGCGGCGGCCTCGACAAGGCGCGCCGGGACCGGCTGATCGGGCGGTTCGAGCTGGACCCGACGAAGAAGGGGCGTACGTACTCGAAGGGCAACCGCCAGAAGGTCGCCCTCGTCGCCGCCTTCGCGTCCGATGTCGAGCTGCTCATTCTCGACGAGCCGACGAGCGGCCTCGACCCGCTGATGGAAGAGATCTTCCAGCAGTGCGTGGCCGAGGAGCGCGACCGCGGCAGGACTGTCCTGCTCTCCAGCCATGTGCTGAGCGAGGTCGAGGCGCTCTGCGACCGGGTCAGCATCATCCGCAAGGGCCGGGCGGTCGAGAGCGGTTCGCTCGCCGATCTGCGCCATCTGACCCGTACGAGCGTGAGCGCCGAGCTCGCGGGCGCGCCCAACGGGCTCTCGCACCTTCCCGGTGTTCACGACGTCGACATCCAGGGCAGGCGCGTCAAGCTCCAGGTCGACACGGACAAGCTGGACGCCGTCCTGAAGAAGCTGTCCGAGTCGGGCGTGCGATCGCTGACCAGCACCCCGCCCACGCTGGAGGAGCTGTTCCTCCGCCACTACCAGGACGACGTACGCGACGCGGGCGCGGAAGGGGCGATGGCACGATGACCGCCCCGACGCCCGCCGTCGCACGGACCGCGGGATTCACCCGGCGGGCAGGCGGCTCACGCCCGCTGGCCGGCACAGGGGCACTCCTGCGGCTCGCGCTGCGCCGCGACCGGGTCATGCTGCCCCTCTGGGTGCTGGTGACCGGCGGGGTGATCTCCAGCGCCCCGAACTCCCTCAAGACGCTCTACGCCACCGCCGCCGACCGCGCCGGCATCGTCAGAACCATGTCGGGCAACGGCTCGCTGCGCGCCCTGTACGGTCCGGCCTTCAGCGACTCGGTCGGCGGCATCGTCGCCTGGCGCTACGTCACCTTCGGCGCACTGCTGGCCGGAATCATGAGCCTGATCATCGTGATCCGGCACACCCGCGAGGAGGAGGAGACGGGCCGTCAGGAGCTCCTGTCCTCGGCGGTGGTGGGGCGGCGCGCCCCGCTGACCGCCGCGCTGCTCACCGCGCTCGTCGCCAACGCGGCGCTGGCCCTGGTCATCACGGCCGGTCTGCAGGGTGAGGGGGGAGAAGGTGCCCTGGCGCTCGGGCTCGCCATCGGCGGCGTCGGCATGCTCTTCGCCACCATGGCGGGGATCGTCGCGCAGCTCACCGAGAGCGCCCGCCTCGCCAAGGGCCTGACCGCGGCCGTGCTCGGGTTCGCCTTCGTGCTGCGGGCCGCGGGCGACGCCGGGTCCAACGACGGCTCGTCCGTGCTGACCTGGGTGTCGCCGGTCGGCTGGGCCGAGAACATGCGTGCCTTCGCCGACGAGCGCTGGTGGATCCTGCTGCTGTTCGCCGGGGCGATCGTGGTGCAGGCCACCGTCGCGTTCGACCTGGCCGGACGGCGTGACATCGGCATGAGCTTCCTGCCGACCCGCCCGGGTCCCGCGGCCGGGCGCATCGCCACGGCCGGCGGTCTCGCCTGGCGGCTGCAGCGCGGCAGCGTGCTCGGCTGGGGCATCGGCCTGCTGGCCACCGGCATCATGTTCGGCGCGATCACCGAAGGCGCCACCGAACTGGTCGGCGACTCCGAGCGGACCCGCGAGATCGTCGAGCGGATGGGTGGCCAGTCGGGTCTCACCAACGCCTTCCTGGCGGGCATGGTCGGCATGCTCGGCATGGTGACCGCGCTGTACATCGTGCAGGCGGTGCTGCGACTGCACGGCGAGGAGACCGGGCAGCGCGCCGAGCCGCTGCTGGCCGCCGCGGTGGGGCGCGTGCGGTGGGCGGCGGGCCATCTGGTCATCGCCTTCGGCGGGGCGGCGCTGATGATGCTGCTCGGCGGCGCGGGCCTGGCCCTCGGGTACGGGCAGGACCTCGGCCCGATCCTGGGCGCGTGCCTGGTGCGACTCCCGGCGATCTGGGTGCTGGGCGGTGTCGCGGTGCTGCTGCACGGCACCTTCCCCAAGGCCGTGATGATCGCGTGGGCGGCGGCGGGCCTGTCCCTGGGGCTCGGCTGGATCGGCCCCGCGCTGGACCTGCCGCAGACGGTGATGAATCTGTCGCCGTTCGAGCACCTGCCGTCGCTGCCGGGCCCCGACATGCAGTGGACGCCGGTGCTGGTGCTGACGGTGCTGGCCGCCGCGCTGGTCGCTGCGGGCCTGGCAGGGCTGCGCCGCCGGGACCTGATCACCTGAACCCCGGCCCTTCGAACGCGCGGCGCCCGGACCTGTAGCGGAGTCCGGGCGCCGTGTGCTGCCAGGGAACCGTGGGCGGCGGGAACCGAGAGCTGCCGGGGAACCGTGGGCGGCGGCGCGGTGTCCGTCGTGGACATGAGCCAAGAGACCACGGACATGAGCCGGGACGCCGAGGGATGTGCCGGCTTCCTCCTGGCAGCCGTCGGCGCCGCGACCGCGGTGCTCACCTGGGCGCCGCTCGCGCGGATCAGCATCACCGGCGGGTTCGAGGGACAGCACCGCGACCTGAGCGTGCTCTACGGCGACCTCCCGCTCATCGCGCTCGGCGGCGCGCTCGTTCCGCTCGCGGCCTGGGCGCTGACACGGCGTTGGCTGGGCCGCCCATGGATCGCGGCGCTGGCCGCCGTGGGCGCGCTCGGGCTTGCGGTGTGGGGGCTGACGGCGTGGTGGACGCCGTACGAGCGGCCGGAGTTCGTGTTCTAGGTCCTGTCCGGTCGATCAGGCCGGATCCGGACAGGGCCCAGGCGGTCACAGCTCCACGCGCAGCTCCCGCACCCCCCTGATCACGAACCCGGGCTTCCACTCCGGCTCCGCCACCAGTCGCATCCCCGGCGCCTCCCGCAGCAGCTCCCCGAAGGACGCGGTCAGTTCGATGCGCGCGAGCGGGGCACCGAGGCAGTAGTGGATGCCCGCGCCGAAGGAGATGTGCGGGTTGTCCGGGCGGGACAGATCGAGCTCGTCGGGCCGCTCGAAGCGGGCCGGGTCGCGGTTGGCGGAGCCGAAGAGGAGCGCGAGCTCGGAGCCTCGCGGGACGAGGGTGCCGCCGATCTCGATGTCGTCGAGGACCCAGCGCTCGAAGAGCTGGAGCGGGGTGTCGTAGCGCATCAGTTCTTCCACAGCTGTGGACAGCAGGGAGTGGTCGGCGCGCAGGGCGGCCAGCTGCTCGGGGTGGCGGAAGAGCGTCCACCAGCCGTTCGCGGTGGTGTTGACGGTCGCCTCGTGGCCCGCGTTCAGCAGCAGCACACAGGTGGAGATCATCTCCTGTTCGCTCAGCCGGTCGCCCTCGTCGTACGCGGCGATCAGCGCCGAGATCAGATCCTCGCCCGGGGCCTTGCGCCGCTCGGCGATCAACTCCCGCAGATACGCGGAGAACTCGAGCGAGGCGCGGACGGCTCGGGCCGCCGTCTCCTCGGACGGATTGAGCTCGTACATCCCGCAGATGTCCGCCGACCAGGGCCGCAGCAGTTCCCGGTCCGGCTCCGGGATCCCCAGCATCTCCGCGATCACAGCGACCGGCAGCGGCTCGGCGACCTCCGCGAGCAGATCGCCCCCGCCCGCCTTCTTCAGGTCCGCGACCAGCCCGGCCGCGAGCCGGCGTACGGTCGGGGCGAGCGCCTCGACCGTACGCGGGGTGAACGCCTTGGTCACCAGCCGCCGGATCCGCGTGTGGTCCGGGGCTTCGAGGTCCAGCATCCCGTTGTCGTTGAGCGTGTGGAACGGCTCGTGCGCGGCCGGCGGGGGTGTGCGCCCGAACTCCTCGTGCGTGAAGCGGTGCAGATACGTACGGCCCAGGCGCCGGTCCCGCAGCAGCGCGGACACGTCGGCGTGGTGCGGGACGAGCCACTGGCGGGTGGGCTCGAACCAGTGCACGCGGCCCCGGGCGCGCAGGTCCGCGTAGGCGGGGTAGGGGTCGGCGACGAAGTCGGGGGACCAGGGTTCGAAGGGTACGGCCATGTGGGGACGCTAGCCCGCACGGGGCGCGCCTGGCGACCGGATCGGGGCTCCGCCCCCGATCCCCCGGGACCTGTCCGGTACCGCCGGGTCGGCCGGCGTATCCGTCCTCAACCGCCGGACGCGCTCGGAACGAGCCCCGCCGGGGGCCCCGCGCCCCGCCCCCCTACGACGGCGTCACCAGCCTCGTCTCGTAGGCGAAGACCGCCGCCTGGGTGCGGTCGCGCAGGCCCAGCTTCACCAGGACACGGCTGACGTGCGTCTTGATCGTGGACTCGGCGACCACGAGGTGCGAGGCGATCTCCGCGTTCGACAGCCCCTGCGCGATCAGCACCAGCACCTCCGTCTCGCGCTCCGTCAGATCGCCGATCCGGGCCATCGCGGGGGGCCGCGGGGCCGTGGAGATGCGGGAGAACTCGGTGATCAGGCGGCGGGTGACGGTCGGCGCGAGGAGCGCCTCGCCCGCCGCCACGACCCGGACGCCGTCCGCGAGCTGCCGGGCCGATGCGTCCTTCAGGAGGAAGCCGGACGCCCCGGCGCGCAGGGCCTGGTACACGTACTCGTCGAGGTCGAAGGTCGTCAGAACCAGCACTTTCGCTTCGGTGTCCGCTGCGACGATCTCGCGGGTCGCCTCGATGCCGTTGAGCTCGGGCATGCGGATGTCCATGAGGACGACGTCCGGGCGCAGCGCGGCGACCTGGGCGATCGCTTCGCGGCCGTTGACCGCCTCGCCGATCACCTCGATGTCGGGCATCGCGTTCAGCAGGACGGAGAAGCCTTCGCGGACCATCATCTGGTCGTCGACGATCAGGACGCGGATGGTCATGCGGTTTCGTCCCTCGCGACGGGGAGGAACGCGGCGACCTCGTAGCCGCCGTCCTCCGTCGGCTCCGCCGTCATCTCGCCGTTCAGCATCGTCACGCGCTCCCGCATGCCGGTGATGCCGTGACCGGCACCGGGCGAGGGCTTCACGAGCCCGCGCGCCGGGCCGTTGACGATCCGCAGGCCGAGACCGCCGAGGACGTAACTGACCTCGACCTTCGCCGGCGCGCCGGGCGCGTGCCGCAGTGCGTTGCTCAGCGCCTCCTGGACGATCCGGTACGCCGACAGCTCGACGCCCTGCGGCAGTTCACGCACCGCGCCCGTGATCGCCAGGTCCACCTCCAGGCCCGCGTCGCGGACGTTGCCCAGGAGCCCGTCGAGGTCGGCGAGCGTCGGCTGCGGCGCATCCGGGGCCTCGTAGTCCTCGGCCCGTACGACTCCGAGGACGCGGCGCAGCTCGGTGAGCGCGGCCACCGCGTTCTCGCGGATCGTCGCGAAGGCCTGCTCCAGCTCGGGCGGCGGGTTCTCGACCCGGTACGGCGCGGCCTCCGCCTGGATCGCGACGACCGACATGTGGTGGGCGACCACGTCGTGCAGCTCGCGGGCGATGGTGGTGCGCTCCTCGAGCAGGGTGCGGCGGTCGCGCTCGACGGCGGTGACGCTCTGCTGGACGGCGACTTCCTGTCGCGCCTCACGGCGGACGTGGGCCAGAGCCACCACGAGCAGCACCATGGCCGAGACCACCAGCAGCGGAGCGGTGTTGCCGTCGCCGTACCCGCGGCCCAGGAGTGCCTCGGCGACAAATCCGTACGCCCCCGTCAGCAGCCACATCCACATGGCGGTACGCGGGCGGGTGCGCGCCGCGACCACTGGCAGGACGGCGAGGTGCGTGGCGATCATGGCACCCGACCAGGGCCAGTCGCCCCACGGGTTGGCGACGAGCGAGACGAAGAGCGTGGCGGCCAGCGAGGCCCAGAACGCCAGCACCGGGCGGACCAGCGTCATCAGCACCACGGCCGCGGGAACCGCGCCGATGACGAGCGCGGCGAGGCCGTACATGTCGTTCGCCACGCTGCCCGCGGCCAGCACGATCAGCGCGCCGGCCGCGACGACCGCGTGCGGCGTCCAGACCGCGTACCGGCGTATCCGCTTCGGCAGCCGGCGGATCACCGGCCCGTCGGTCGCCAGCGGCGCCAGCGGACGGTAGGCGAAAGCGTCGTGGAAGAGGTCCTGCCGCAGACCGCCTATCGCGCCCATGGCCAGGCGGAACTCGGGGCTGCGGCTCTCGGCGTCGGTGCGCGGTGAGCGCGGTATGCGCTGCGTGGTCTGCGTGTCGGTCACGTTCGCCAAGGTACGGGGGCGGACGGGCGCCGTCGTCACCTGCGAAGGGGATCCTTTCGCGTCCGTCCCAGGTACTACGCGGGGCTTCGCCTCACGGGCCTGGCCGGTGGGGGTGCCTGTGTGGGCGCGCGTCCGGTGTGCGCGGTACCGCGGGCGTGCCCGGTGTGTCCGTCCTCAAGCTCCCCCTACGCCCTGCGGCGTGGGGGGACCCCCAGACGGGCTTGGTGCGGCTGCTGTGGGTGGGTGGTGGGTCGGGGCCCCTCCGGGCTCGCCTCCTGGCCAACCGACGGAATTCGCTGACCTGCTGAAACCCGACCACCGCCGAGTGAGGGTCCCGCGTAGAAGCGTGAGGATTCCCGATGAACTTCCTTACGCCGACGTGTGACTGAGCAGCGTGGTAGGTTCTGCGGCCCTGCCGATGAGTACCCGTACTCATGTCTGTGCGCGCCCTGCGGTCCACCGTGGAGATCACCAACGGACCGACCCGAGGGAGCCACCGATGTCGACTGCGTCCCACCCCCGCCGCTTCCCGCGCCTGCGCCGACTCCTTGCACTTGCCTCGGGCAACTGGCTCGCCCGGGGCTATCTGGCTGTGTTCGCCGCCTCCTTCGCGGTCATGTTTCTCTTCCCGGAGAGTGTCTTCGCCGGGAGCCCTCTGATGCTGACGGCGCCCCTCTCCTTCCTGTGTATATTCCTCCCTCTCGATCCCGGCGCCGAGGTCGACGGGGCGGCCGAGGTGCTGGCCATCGCGTTCTTTGCCGTATGGCTCCTCCTGTGCGCCCTCGTGAACGCTGCCGTGCTCGGCGCCCTCGCCACGAGGGCCGCGACCGCCACATCGCCCGGCGCGCGTGAGCCCCTCCCGCGCGTCGCGGACCCCTCAGAACAGCAGAGAACGGACATGACGGGTTCTGTTGGTCCCCGCCTGCGGAGGGTTCGGGCCTTGCTGGCGCCCGCGGTGGACAACTGGCTCGCGCGTGGATACCTCGCCGTGGTCGCGGTGGCGCTGGGGTTCTTCCTGTGCGCCGAGTTCGTGTTGCCGGACCCCGGGTTCGCCGGGATCTGGCCGCTCATGGCCACGGCGCCGCTCAGCATCCTCGTCCTGATGGTGTCGTCACCCATTGCGTATTACTCCTCGCTCGCCTGGCTGAGCCCGTTGATCTTCTCCATCGGGGTGGCCCTGTCCGGGCTGGTCAACGCCGTCCTGCTCGGCCTGCTCGCACGCAGGCTGCGGGCGCGGGAACCGCGCCCGGCCACCTGAGGGAAGCGCCGGATCAGCCGGCCGGGTCCAGGGCGTGCTGGCTGACCAGGCGCAGACTGCGCCGCGGAGCTCGGGGGATCCCCGAGTAGGGCGCGAGCGTCGACGAACCCGCGGCGGCCGCCCCCGGGTCGCCCGCCGACTGCAGGTCGGGGGGTGGAAACGATGCCCACCGGGGCGAGCCCCCACCGGTGACCACGCCCGGGGACGCGCAGGGGTCGTGACCCGCCCTCAACGTGCGAACTCAGCGGCCGCCGGCACAGTTTCGGGGTGGTGCTTGAGTGCCATCCGGGCCTCGACCCGCGCCGGGCCCTCGAGGGTGGCCCAGTACGGATGGGTCGACACCTGGACGGACAGCTCCCGCACCAGCTCGCGCCAGCGGGCGTTCTCCATCAGCTGCTCCTCGGTGTAACCGGGACTGTCCGCCCGCCCGCCGGTCACGACCCCGGTGTGCGGGTGCACCTCGCCGGGCCAGCCCTTGGCCGGCACGACCGACCAGGGCAGGGTGCGGCAGAAGGCCTCGTACTCGGCTCGGGCCCGATGAAGGCGGAGCTGGGCGTCGAGGAGGTCCGGAGGAAAGGTATCGGCCACGACCAGAATGATACGCCTGTTCGAATTTAAGGAAGAAGTGCGACGCCCGCACGTCACCCGTGTGGGTGCTGTCCCGTCTCCGGAGAAGAACAGGGAGTTTGAGCGAGTACGCGCTCTCAAGTGAGTACGTGTACTCAAGTGCAGCGGGCGGCTTGATCGAAGACTGTGCGCATGACACGAATTCCTGCCCCGACCCGTACGGTTACCCGCTCCGCGCGCCGCCCGCGGCTCACCTTCGCGCTCACAGCTCTTGCCGCTCTGGCGCTCGCCGCCTGCGGCACCGAGAAGCCAAGTGCCGGCGGCTCGCAGAACAGACCCGCCGACGCCGTCGGAGCGCAGCCGGCTGCCGCGCAGCCCGCCCCTGATCCGCAGCAGGTGGTGGCTTTCATGGAGATGCTGAACAAGGTCGCGCAGTCGTGCCCCTCGGGCCCCGCGGGCGCCCTGCACTTGGGCCCCCCGCAGGGACCGCAATCGAACATTCCGGGGGAGGAGCCGCCGACCGGTCCGGTGCCGGCACCACCGAGCGACGCGATCGAGCCCATCGCCCCCACGACAGGGCCGGAAGTGGAGTTGAACGCTCGCGAGTGGTGCGCGAGCAAACTCCATGAAGAGCGCATCACCCAGACGCTCTGGGATCTGGCGGATCCCACCCCCGCCAAGGTCAGGAAGATCCTGAACGACCTCGGCTACGTCGACGAGCACATCCACGGCCTGAAGCAGTCCGGCACGACCACTCGGTTCTTCCTCGACTTGCGTGACAAGGGCGGACGGCTCTGCCTGGAGGGCTCGGCGGAGGGCGAGAAGACCGTCGTCGAGTCTTTCGCAGGTCCCGAGACCGGCCCGTTCACGCCCGGAAAGCGGAACTAGTGACCACCCGTCAGGTAACCACCTCCGCCGGGCGACACCTTCGGGAGGCGTCGCCCGGCGGACGTGGGTTACCGGTGGGCTCCGCGGTCCGGTGCGCGGGTGCGGGCGGCTAATGAGCCGTGCGCTTGGGGGCCTTGGTGCGCCTGTAGGCGTCCATCCAGGGATTCTGGACGGTACCTGAGCCCTTCTTCACCCACTCGGGCTGGAGGTAGGACTGGCAGACGAGGTAGTCACCGTGCCAGTTCCAGAAGCCGCGTTCCTCGTAGACGTCGAACGTGTACTGCTTGTAGATCATGCCTGCGCGGACCCGGTACTGGACCTTCTCCGGCAGCTCGATCTCGACCCTGTCGACGACCGTCCTGGTGTTGGTGACCTCGAATCCCAGACCGGCGCTGAGCTCCTTGTAGGTCATGCCGAAAGTGGCGCTGACCTTGTTGGAGACTTCGAGCTTGTACTCGAAGATCTTCTTGCCGGGACCGGGCATGCTGGTCGCGGCACCGGGGTTGTCGGGCCAGTCGTAGACGGTCTTGACGAACTTCTTGTTCCGGATCTTTTGCGCGCCGGTACGGCAGGACTGGCCCTTCGTCCTGGACTTCTTCGCCGACTGGGCGGCGCCGGCCTGGGTGATGGTGTCGGTTGACCCTGTGGGCCGGGCCTCGCCTCCAAAGAGGTCGGTGGTGCCGGCGGTGAGCCCGCCGGCCAGCAGGCCGGTGGCGATGGCGGTGATCGCCATCGCACGCATCCTTCGCGCGCGTGTGATGTGCATGGTGATGTCCTTTTCAGTTCTTGGATGGGTGGCGCGAGCCGAGAGGTGCCTGGGGCGGCTCGGAGTGCTGTTGCGCCGTGCCAGTGCGCGGCGTGTCCCGCCCTTGGTCAGGCCGGGGTATGGCGGCCTTGGGGCCGTCGCAGCGGCGGGGGACCCCCGGCTGCCGCCTGGCTCAGCGCTCGATGGCGTAGATCGACTTCGCCTTGATGCGCCACTGGTCGCCCCAAGTCGTGCAGATCGTGGTGCGGCGTTCCAGGGGCTTGAAGTATTTGGTGCCGTTGGCCTGGATCTTCCAGCCGCGATGGGCGATGAAGCCGCCGGTCGACTTCTTGTACAGGGCGCCGTTGCCGCCGATCGTGTAGCCGGGCAGGTAGTAGTGCCTGCCGCCCGGGGTCACGAGGTACGGGCACGTGTCCCACGCCTCGAACCTGCCGACGATCTTGGACTGCTTCTGGGAGTGCTCCGCCGCCGCGACGGCGACCGTGTCGGTGGCCTTCTCGGCAGCCCTGTCGGTGGTGACGACGCCCGTGGCAGCGGCGGTGACGCCGCCGGCCAGCAGGCCCGCGGCAGCGACGGCCACCGCCAGTGAGCGGGACTTTCGTGCTCGTGCGATACGCATGCTGATGCTCCTTGAGCTGAGGACTGGTGCGGGATGGGCCGGGCTTGTTCACATGGCCTCGGCTGTGGTTGCGCCTGCCTGCGGTCGTCGACACCAGCGGGCGGCAGGGCCGGCCCGACAGCGCGTGGCGGCGCCTTCGACTGGGGGCGTCGCCCGGCGGTGCGGGGCGGTGGAAGAAGCGTTGCCGGGCGGTCGGGGGTCGGGCAACGCCTTGCGGCGGCCGGGACAGTCCGAGGTTGTCTGCGCTGGTCGGACGCGGTGTCCGCGCATATTTCGCCCGCCGTCGCCAGGGGGTCTTTCACTGGTGGACGGACCCGGACTGTCCCGGACTCCCGTAGATCTGGCGGGACACCTTCACGCCGAAAGAGCCTCCTTCCCGGGCCGCGAACTCCGCGGCTGGTGAAGGAGGTTGTGATGGCACAGCAGACGTTGCCGAGGCCCGGCCAGGAGGCACCGACCCAGGCGCGGAGGCGGGCAGGGGCCCCGGTGTCCCACAGGCGCCCGCGGGCCCGCACCTTGCGCAGGAGCGGCGAGCGAGAGGTGTGGTGGGCGCTTCCGTTCCTGATGGTGTTGTTCGCGCTGTTCATGCTGCTCGGTGCGGGCCTGACCGTGAACGGACCGGACGGGTCGTCGTCGGCTGGGCGGCCGCCGGCGAGTCTCGAGCCTCAGGACCCCACCGCCCCCGAGCCGCCTCAACTGCCGCCACTGCCGCACCCGGTGGAGAACCCTGACAAGCCGGCCGAGGCCCGCCCCGGTCGGGACGCGGCCACGCCCACCCCTGAGAAGAAGGTGGTCCTGCGGCCCGGTGACACCCTCTACGCCCTGGCCCACAAGCACGGCACGACCGTCAAGGCCCTGCAGAGGCTGAACAACCTGGGCACCTCGACCCTGATCTACGCCGGCGACACGCTGCGCGTGCCGTCCGCGGCCGACGCCGGCCCCGAGCCGAGGGCCGATGCATCCCACCGGCCCGCGCCCGCGCCCAAGGAGACCGGCACGTCGGGCACGAAACGGTCCGCGAAGGGCGGCGCCGCGGCGGTCGCTTTCGCCCGGGCGCAGCTGGGCAAGCCCTACGTCTGGGGCGGCACCGGGCCGCGCGGGTACGACTGCTCGGGCCTGGTGATGCGCGCGTGGCAGAAGGCCGGGGTGCAACTGCCGCGCACCACATGGGGCCAGGTCGAGGCAGGCACAGCCACCACTCGCGGCAAGCTGGCCGCCGGCGACCTGGTGATCACCCGCGGCGGCGGCCACGTCCAGCTCTACATCGGCGACGGCAAGGTCATCCACGCCCCCCGCCCCGGCCGCACGGTCACCGTCGCACCGCTCGCCGATCCTTCCGACGTGGTCAGCTACCGCCACATCACCGCATAGGACGGTCCGATGCCCGGACAAGGCGAGGCCCACACCCGCCCGTGCCGTCGAGCGGCCAGCCCAAGGCCACCGACCTCTGGCCGACCCGGTACCGCGGCGTGCTACAGACGAAGATCCTGAAAGACTGCGCCGATGAGCGCCACCCGTCGCCGGCTCGGCACCGGCCCCCGCCCCGACCCCGCCGCGCCGCAGGCCCCTGCCGAGCGCCGCCTCACCGTCGCGGAGCGGGCCGCAGTCGACCCGGCCGCCTCCCAGGCCGAGGCGCCGCCGACGCGGCTGCCGGGCCGCCGGCGCCTGGGATCCGGGCCCACCCCGTCCGAAGAAGCGTGAACGCCCGCGTCACATCCCGCCCACCACCCCGTGATCACTACGGCGATACAGCGGCCGAGGATCCGATGCAAGGCCGGCGACCTGGACTTCCCGGAGACAGACGGGCAGAGTTGCGCGGCTCTAAAGCGTGATTTGTGGCGCGCGGCGTGGGCGAGCGATGACTGGTGGGTCCGGGGTGGCCCGCGCCGTACGGGGGTCCCGGGGTGTCCCCCGCAAAGGCACAGCATGCCGTCCCGGATACCCCCGACACCCCAGCCCGTCTGGGGGTCCCCCCACGCCGCAGGGCGTAGGGGGAGCTTGAGGACGGACACACCGGCCCACCTGGCGGTACCGGCTGCACACCCAGCCTGTCCGGCCGCCGCCGCGACACCGGGCACAAACCCAGCCCGTCTGGGGGTCCCCCCACGCCGCAGGGCGTAGGGGGAGCTTGAGGACGGACGCCCCGGGCCCGCCCGACGGCGCCGGGCACACCGCACACCCGGCCGCCGTCACGGCACCGGGCGCGCCGGTTCACCAGGCGGCACCGGGCATGCTCTGGCAGGAGCGATTCACCAGGCGAGCTGGGCGATCTCCTCCGCCACCACCGCGCACGCGTCGGCCGCCGGATCGATCAGCGGGAAGTGTCCGACGTCCTCGAGGAGCGTGAGGCCCACCGTCTCACCCGCCTTCGCCGCCGCGTCGACGTATGCCTCGGCGACGGCCTGCGGGACGACGGTGTCCTCACGGCCCTGGACGACGGTCGTCGCGATCCCGGTGGGCAGCAGCAGCGCGGGGTCGGCGTGCTTGGCCCGCTCCTCGAACTGCGCGCCCTCGCCGAGCAGCTGGTGCACCGCCCCGCCGCACACGGACAGCTCGGCCGCCCGGGCGAGGTCCGCGATCGGGGCGAGCGCCACGACTCCGCGCAGCGACGGCGGCGCCGCCAGCCGCCAGGCGGGCGGCGCCCCCGCGGGCAGCACATGACGGGCGGCGGCCCACAGCGCGAGATGGCCACCCGCCGAGTGGCCGGTGATGACCGTGCGCCGCGGATCGGCCTGCGGCAGCGCCGTACGGACCAGCTCGGGCAGCGCGTCCAGCGCTGCCGCCACGTCGTCGAAGGTCTCCGGCCAGCGCCCGGCGACGGGACCGCCGGCGTTCTCCTCGTCCCGCTGCTGGGGCAGCGAACCGCCCCGCCGGTACTCCAGGTTGGCGACGGCGAAGCCGCGCCGCGCCAGGAAGTCCGCGAACGGCGTGACGTGCTGCCGGTCGTACGGCGCCCGCCACGCCCCGCCGTGCAGCATCACGACCAGCGGCACCCGCTCCTGGCCGCCGCGGGGGGCGTAGAAGTCGACGATCTGGTCGGGGTGTTCGCCGTACGCGGCCGTGGCGTCCGGGGCGACGGCCGGATGCGACAAGGCGGAGGCTTCCTCGGCGGCATCACGAGCGGCGGCATCACGAGCGGCGTCGTCACGAGCGGCGTCGTCGCGCGCGGCGGGGTCCGGCATGCTGCTCCACCCTTTCGGTGAGGGGGCCGAATCGGCCTGACCAGCGGGGACGGTACCAGGCCCCCGGCCCCCCGCGATCAGCCGTGCACCTCGGTCAGGACCTCGGCGAGGACCCTGGCCGCGCGCTCGGTGTCCGCGAACCCGACGTACAGCGGAGTGAACCCGAATCGCAGCACGTCAGGGCGGCGCAGATCGCCGACGATGCCGCGCGCGATCAGGGCCTCCATGACGGCGGGCGCCCCCTCGCACGACAGCGCGACCTGGCTGCCGCGCTCGGCGTGCGCACGGGGCGTCAGCGAGGTGACCTGTCCCTCGGGGACGTACGCCTCGACGCACTCCAGGAAGAAGTCGGTGAGGGCGAGCGACTTGGCCCGTACCGCCTCCACCGAGACCCCGTCCCAGACGTCGAGGGCGGCCTCGAGCGCCAGCATCGAGAGGATGTCGGGCGTGCCGACCCGGCCGCGTGCCGCCCCGTCCGCCGCCTGGAACCCGGGGGTCATGGCGAAGGGGTCGGCGTGCGAGTTCCAGCCGGGGAGCGGCGAGTCGAAGCGGTCCTGGTGGCGCTCGGCGACGTACAGGTACGCCGGCGAACCCGGGCCGCCGTTCAGATACTTGTAGGTGCAGCCGACCGCGAGGTCCACGCCGTGCTCGTCGAGTCCGACGGGCAGCGCGCCAGCGGTGTGGCACAGGTCCCAGACGGCGAGCGCGCCCGCCTCGTGCACGGCCGCGGTGAGCGCCGGCAGGTCGTGCAGCCTGCCGGTGCGGTAGTCGACGTGGTTGACGAGCGCGACCGCCGTGCGGGGCCCCAGCGCGCCGGGCAGCTCCGCCGGGGCGACGGGCACGAGGCGGTGACCGGTCAGCCGTGCGGCGGACTCGGCGATGTACCCGTCGGTGGGAAACGTCGTCGCGTCGACGACGATCTCGTTCCGGTCGCTCGGGGCCATCCGGACCGCCGCGACCAGCGCCTTGAAGACGTTCACGCTCGTCGAGTCGCCGACGACGATCTGCCCGGGCGCGGCGCCGACGAGCGGGGCGATGCGGTCACCGATCCGCTCGGGCGCGGTCCACCAGCCGCTCTCGGTCCAGGACCGGATGCGCAGCTCGCCCCACTCGCGGGTGATGACGTCGGCCATGCGGTCGGGGACGTGGCGGGGCAGCGCGCCCAGCGAGTTCCCGTCCAGGTACACGACCGAGTCGCCGAGCGCGAACAGCTCGCGCTGCTTGGCCAGTTCGTCTGCGGCGTCCAGTGCCGCGGCCTTCTCGGCCAGGTCCATCGAAAGATCAGACATGGCTGCGCGCCGTCCACAGCTCGGGGAACACGTTCTTCGTGGCCCGCTTCTCCAGCCAGGCGACGCCCGCCGAACCGCCGGTGCCCGTCTTGGAGCCCATCGCCCGCCGGGTGGCGACCAGGTGGTCGTTGCGCCAGCGCCAGACCAGCTCGCCGACGTCGGTCAGCGCCTCGCCGAGGCGTACGAGCTCGGCGTGCTGGTCGTCATCGGCGTACACGCTCGCCCACACCCGCTCGACCTCGGGCGACGGCTCGTACCGCTGCGACAGATCACGGTCGAGGACGGCCTGCGGGACGGGCAGTCCGCGGCGCGCGAGCAGCCGCAGGACCTCGTCGTACAGGCTCGGCTCCTGGAGCGCCTTCTCCAGCTCGGCGTACACGCGCGGGGCGCCGCGGTGCGGCACCAGCATCGACGCCGACTTCTCGCCGAGCAGGAACTCCATGCGCCGGTACATGGCCGACTGGAAGCCGGAGCCCTCGCCGAGGGCGCTGCGGTAGGAGTTGAACTGCATGGGGGTGAGCTGCGCGAGCGGCTTCCACGAGGCGTTCAGCGCGTCCAGCTCGCGTACGGACCGCTTGAGGGCGTCCATCGCGACGGGCAGATCGTCACGGCGGAGGGCGTGGGACGCCGTCTCCCACTCGTGGACGATGACGGTGAACCAGAGCTCCATCACCTGGGTGGTGACCAGGAAGACCATCTCTCCGGGATCGTCGGAGAGCGGGTGCTGGAGATGGGTGAGGACGTCCGCCTGGACGTAGTCCTCGTACGGGGTCGTGCCCGCGAAGTCGAGGTTCGGGGTCTCCGAACCGGCTCCGGAGGCATCGGGATACTGCGACATCGCTGTCTCCTGACACAAGTGTCCGGGTAGCGGTCCGCCCCTTTCCGTTGGTGGTTTCGGAGCTCCGGTCCCCTGCGGGCATCATAAACAGAGGCTCCGCCCGCACCGCCAGGGGCGGACGCCAGGAGGGCGTCCGCCCCTGGTCAGGCGACGGTCACGAGGGCGACGGCCCTCGTCAGCCGAGGGTCTCCGCGGCTGTCTCCGACGAGTCGCGCAGGAACGTCGTGCAGCGCTCGTACTCCTCCTGCTCACCGATGGCCTGCGCGGCGCGGGCGAGGGCGTGCAGGGCACGCAGGAAGCCGCGGTTCGGCTCGTGCTCCCAGGGCACCGGGCCGTGGCCCTTCCAGCCGCTGCGGCGCAGTGCGTCGAGGCCGCGGTGGTAGCCGGTGCGGGCGTAGGCGTACGACTCGACGACGCGGCCGGCGGCGAACGCATCGTCGGCGAGCTGGGCCCAGGCCAGCGAGGAGGTCGGGTACTTCGCGGCGACATCGGCGGGGGCGGTGCCGCTCGCGAGCAGTTCCCGGGGCTCCGGGTCGTCGGGCAGGTGGGTCGGGGGCGGTCCCCCGAGCAGGTTTTCGTGGATGGCCATGTCCTCAAGTGTCACAGAAGGGGTGGGACGGCCTCACCCTGAGGCCTCACTCCGAGGCCTCGCCCTTGGGCCTCACTCCGAGGCCGTGCCCGGCCGTCCGGGGGCGCCCTGCTCGGGCGACGACTGCGCGGGGTGTTCCAGGGCGGGCGCGCCGACCCCGCACTGAATCTTGCACTCGGGGTGGGCGCAGGTCGGCGGCGGCCGCCGTACCGTCGCCCACGCGATCGCCGCGCCCAGCACGAGCACGCCCGCGCAGATCGGCATCGCCCGCCGGAAGGTCGCGTCGAACTCCGCCGGCATCCGGTACGCCTCCGGCCCCATCCCGGCCAGCAGCGGCAGCGCGGCCACCGCGAGGAGGCCCGCCGCACGGGCGGCCGCGTTGTTGATCCCGCTGGCGATGCCCGCCCGCGCGGTGTCGACGGACGCCAGGACGGTGGCGGTCAGCGGGGCGACCAGGGTCACCATGCCGAGCCCGAGCACCAGCATCGCGGGCAGCACGTCGGCGACGTACGAGGCGTCCTCGCCGACCCGCAGCATCAGCAGCATGCCGACGGCGCAGAGCAGCGGGCCGACGGTGAGCGGAATGCGGGGGCCGATCTTCTCGCCCAGCTCCCCCGAGCGGGCGGAGAGCAGGAGCATCAGCACGGTGGTGGGCAGCAGGGCGGTACCGGCGGCGAGGGCCGAGTAGCCCGAGACGACCTGGAGCTGCAGGGCGGCGAGGAAGAAGAACCCGCTGAACGCGGCGTACACGCACAGGGTCACCACATTGACCGCCGTGAACTGCCGCGAGGCGAAGATCGAGGGCGGCACCATGGGCTCCGGCCTGCGCCGCTCGACGGCCACGAACGCGGCCCCGACCACGACGCCCGCCACGCCTGCCCACCACGCCTTGTCGATGAGCCCGTACGTCACGAGCCCGAGGCCCAGCGCGCCGAGGACCGCGCCCAGCACATCGAACCGGCCGTGCGCGGCCGGGTCCCGCGACTCCGGTACGTGCCGCAGCGCGACCGGCACGCACAGCGCGGCCAGCGGCACGTTCAGCAGGAACACCCACCGCCACCCGGGTCCGTCGACCAGCCATCCGCCGACGAACGGCCCCACGGCCGCACCGATGCCACCGAACCCGGACCACAGCCCCACGGCCCGCGCCCGGTCGTCCGGGTGGAAGCTCGCCTGAATGATCGCCAGCGACCCCGGCGTGAGCAGCGCCCCGCCGACACCCTGCAGGGCACGGGCGATGACCAGCACGGGCGCAGTGGGCGCCAGCCCGCACGCCAGCGAGGCCAGCGCGAACCACACGACCCCGATGACGAACACCCGCCGCCGCCCGTAACGGTCGCCGAGCGCCCCGCCGAGCAGAATGAGCCCGGCGAGCGTCAGCATGTACGCGTTGACGGTCCACTGCAGCGCGGCCAGATCGGCATCGAGATCGTCTCCGATGTGCGGCAGCGCGACGTTCACGACGGTCGAATCGAGCATCGCCATGCTGGACCCCAGGACGGTCGTCAGCACCACCCACCGACCGGTCCGTGACGCCAGCCTGATGTCCATACGCCGATCATCCCCGCGTGTACCCCCGCCCACCACCCTGGGGCTCCGCCCCCGCCCCCGGTTTGCGGGGCGCCGCCCCGGACCCCGGGCCGCTGCGCGGGGCCTTTCCCCACCCCGCCCCTTCCCGAACCGGGGGCATCGCCCCCAGACCCCCACTGGGGCTCCGCCCCGAACCTCCCTGGGGGCTGCGCCCCGGACCCTCCCCCTGCGCCCCGGCGGGCGTGGGGGGCGTGGGGGGATATCCCCGGTGGGCCTCGCTTCCTTGCCCGGACCCGGGCGCGCGTATCAAGCCCGTCCGGCGCTTGAGGACGGACACCCCGGCCCACCGCCCGGTACGGGGCGACCTTCCAGCCCGTCTGGGGGTCCCCCCACGCCGCAGGGCGTAGGGGGAGCTTGAGGACCGAGACCCCGGACCGCCCGGCGGTACCGGGCGCACACCCAGCCCGCCCGCAAGGCGCACCAGCGCAGCGACGGGCGGAACCCGTCAGGTCAGCCGGGACAGCGCGCGGACCAGCGCGTCGACGCCCTGCTCCGCCTTGGCCCGCGGGCAACCCACGTTCAGGCGGACGAAGCCCGGCGCGCCGTACACCCCGCCCGGCATGATCGCGACCTTCTCGCGTTCGATCAGCTCCCGCTGGAGCGCCTCGTCCGGCACACCCAGCGCCCGCAGGTCGATCCACGCGAGGTACCCGGCCTGGGGCGGCGTCCAGCCCAGGACCGGGAACGCCCCGTTCAGCCGATCCGCGATCATCGACAGATTCCCCGCCACGTACGCGCGCAGTGCGTCCAGCCACTCCCCCGCCTGCCGGTACGCGGCGACATGCGCCGTCAGCGAGAGCGCCGCGGGCGAGGCGAGGCCCTCACCCGTCTCCATCCGCCGGACGAACGCCGCACGCTCGTCCGGATCGCCGACGATCCCGTACGAACCCGTCAGCGCGGGGAAGTTGAAGGACTTCGACCCGGACGTGATCACCGCCCAGCGACCGCGCTCCCCCGCGAACCTCGTCCACGGCAGATGCCGGTACCCGCGGTGCACGAAGTCCGCGTGGATCTCGTCGCTGATCACGGCGACGCCGTACGTCTCCGCGAGCCGTGCCATCTCGCGCAGCTCCCCCTCCGTCCACACCCGCCCCGTCGGGTTGTGCGGCGAGCACAGCAGCAGAACGCGGCTGTCGTCCCGGGCCAGCTCTCGCTCAAGACCTGCGACGTCGCCCACCGGCACCCCGCGCAGCTCGCGTCCGAGGCCGGAGACCGCCTTGCGGAAGCCGTCGTACGTCGGTGTGTGGACGACCACGCCGTCGCCCGGCTCCGTCCACATGCGCAGCAGCTGCGACAGCTGGTTGAGCACGGACGGCCCGTACACGATCCGCTCCGGGTCGAGCTCCGTCCCGTACCGCGTCGCGTACCACTCGCATATCGCCGCGCGGAAGTCACCGAGCCGCCAGTCGGTGTAGCCGAACACCCCGTGCGCGAGCCGCTCCCGCAGGGCGTCGAGCACCTGCGGCGGCGAGGGGAAGTCCATGTCGGAGATGGTGAACGGGAGCAGCCCGTCCACTCCGAAGCGGTCCGCCACACCGTCCCACTGCACACACGCGGTGCCGCGGCGGTCGACGGTGAGGTCGAAGTCGTACGTCGTCATCGTGCGCCCTCCGGACAGGACAGGACGAAGGCCCGGCACCGAAAACCGGTGCCGGGCCTCGCGTCTGGCTTGGTCTCGCTTACTTCAGCTTCGTGCCCGCGGAGCGCAGCGCACCGCACGCCTCGACCACACGCTTGGCCATGCCGGCCTCGGCCAGCTTGCCCCAGCTGCGCGGGTCGTACGTCTTCTTGGAGCCGACCTCGCCGTCGACCTTCAGCACACCGTCGTAGTTCTTGAACATGTGGTCCGCGACGGGGCGGGTGAAGGCGTACTGCGTGTCGGTGTCGAGGTTCATCTTCACGACGCCGTTCTCCAGCGCGGTGGCGATCTCCTCGGCGGTGGAGCCGGAGCCGCCGTGGAAGACGAAGTCGAACGGGTCGACCTTGCCGAACTTCGCGGCGACACCGGCCTGCAGGTCCTTCAGCAGCTCGGGGCGGAGCACGACATTGCCCGGCTTGTAGACGCCGTGGACGTTGCCGAAGGACGCGGCCAGCAGGTAGCGGCCCTTCTCGCCCAGGCCGAGCGCCTCGGCGGTGCGGATGGCGTCCTCGACGGTGGTGTACAGCTCGTCGTTGATCTCGTGGGAGACGCCGTCCTCCTCGCCGCCGGTCGGGGTGATCTCGACCTCAAGGATGATCTTGGCGGCGGCGGCCTGCGCCAGCAGCTCCTGGCCGATGGCCAGGTTGTCGGCGAGGGTCTCGGCGGAGCCGTCCCACATGTGCGACTGGAACAGCGGGTCCTGGCCCTTCGCGACGCGCTCCGCGGAGACCGCGAGCAGCGGGCGGACGTAGCCGTCCAGCTTGTCCTTCGGGCAGTGGTCCGTGTGCAGCGCGACCGTGATGTCGTACTTCGCGGCGACGATGTGCGCGAACTCGGCGAGCGCGACCGCGCCGGTCACCATGTCCTTCTTGTACTGGCCGCCCAGGAACTCCGCACCACCGGTGGAGATCTGGATGATGCCGTCGCTCTCGGCCTCCGCGAAGCCGCGCAGCGCAGCGTGCAGGGTCTGGGACGAGGTGACGTTGATGGCCGGGTAGGCGAACTTGCCTGCCTTCGCCCGGTCGAGCATCTCGGCGTAGACCTCGGGGGTTGCGATGGGCATCTGTCCGCTCCTTGTGATGTGCGGTTTGCGTTGCTTGGCCCTGACCTGGGGGCGACGTCATCGTCGCACCTATCTTTCCAGACGCCCACGCAGGTTCCCGGTCCCAGGGGCGGGACGTTTCACGTGAAACCCCGCCCCTGCGCAAAACCGCAGGTCAGGCCAGATCGAGGTCCGAAAGCTGATAGCCCGTGAGGTAGGTCAGCCCGGCCTCCGCGATGGCGTCGGCCGCGCCGCGGTCCACGATCGTGGCGACCGCGACGACCTCGCCGCCCGCCTCGCGCACCGCCTCGACGGCGGTGAGCGGCGAGCCACCCGTCGTCGAGGTGTCCTCGACGACGAGGCAGCGGCGGCCCTTGACGTCGGTGCCCTCGATACGACGCTGCATGCCGTGCGCCTTCTGGGCCTTCCGTACGACGAAGGCGTCCAGGCGCCCGCCGCGCGCGGCGGAGGCGTGCAGCATCGAGGTCGCGACGGGGTCGGCGCCCAGCGTCAGACCACCGACGCAGTCGTAGTCCAGCTCCTTGGTCAGGTCGAGCATGACCTGACCCACCAGCGGCGCGGCCTCGCCGTCCAGCGTGATCCGGCGCAGGTCGATGTAGTAGTCGGCCTCACGACCCGAGGAGAGGGTCACCTTGCCGTGCACCACGGCCTTGTCCTTGATCTGCTGGAGCAGCTCAGCGCGTACGTCAGTCATGTTCAGCAGCTTAGGCGGTGTCTCCCCCTAAGCCGGCCGCCGCCAGCTCCAGATCGTGGCGACCTCCAGGGGGTCGATCGGGGTGACCAGGCGCGGGTGGGTGTTGAGACCGTTCGGCGGGCCGGACTGGGGCTCGACGCACACGGCCTCGGCCTCCTCGTTGTAGATGACGACCCACTCGGCGCGGCTCTTCACGGTGAGCTCCAGGCGCTCCGGCCAGGTGAGGGTGACGTCGACGCCGTCGGGCATGCCGAAACAGTCGTCCCAGGGCCCGGGGGTGGGCCCGATGCGCCGGCCGGTGGGGAGGTGATCGGGGCCGCGCTCCTCCTGCCAGTCGGCGGTGAAGGCGATCCGTACGTCCTTGCCGTCGGGGAAGGCGTTGCGCAGGAACCAGGGGTGCCAGCCGGCCTGGGCGGGGAACGACACGTCGTACGTCTCGATGCCGAGCTGGAGGGTGACCGAGTCGGCGGTCAGCTCCACCGTCTGCGTGACCAGTCCGCTGTACGGCCAGGGATCGCCGAGCTCGTAGGTGAACACGGCGGAGGCCGGGCCGGAGCGGACGGTGCGCCAGGCGGTGTCGCGGCCGGTGCCGTGGATGGCGTGGGGAGGGGCGTTGACGGGCAGCTGGTGCGGTACGCCTCCGTTGATGAACCGGCCGTTCTCGGTCCGGCCGCACCAGGGGACCATGGGGAACGATCCGTACCACTCGCCCTGGCGCAGCAGCTCGGTCCCGCCGATCCGGAGGCTGCTGATCCGGCAGCCGTTCGCAGGGGCCATGGTCAGCTCGACGTCGCCGGCGGTGAGCCGGACGCTCTCTTCGCTACTCACACCCCGACACTACTGGTGGACTACCTGCGGCGTCGCAGTGCCCGATTCACCACGACGACGGACGCGATGGCGATCGCGGCGGCGGGCGCGAGCCAGCGCAGGGTGCCTCCCGCGGCTGCGGGCTGCGGCGCGGGGACGGGCGCGTACCGCCCGCGCGGCGGGGCGTGATCGACCTCCTCCGCACTCCGCCCGATCATGGTCCGCCGCGCATGTGCGGCTTCCGCCGGGGGCTCGTCGTCCTCGCCGAGCTCCTCCTGGGCCATCGGGTCCAGGGCGGAGGGCGGTACGTCGACGTCGAACACGGACACGGCGTCGGGCTCGTCGGCTTCGGCGACTTCCGTGCCCTCGGCGCCCTCGGCTTCCTCGACGTCCTTGACGCTCTCGGCTTCCTCGACGTCCTTGACGTCCTTGACGTCCTCGGCGCCGTCGTCGGCAGACGCCTCATCCGTGTCGACCGAAACCACCGCGTCGGACCTCGCCGCCTCGGGACTCGCCGCCGTCGCCGTGTCCGCCAGCGACGAGGCGAAACGGTCCAGGAGGCGGGTGGCCGCCTGGGAGGTGGTGTCCTCGGGGAGCTCCGCGAGACGGCCCTCCGCGTGGGACGTGCCGCTGAACCTGAGGGTCGTGCCGCCCTCCGCAGGGGTGAGCCGGAGTGTCAGGGCGAGCTTGGCGGAGCCCGGACCGCGGGCCTCCGTGCCCTCGCCCTCGACCGCGAAGGCGCCGCCCTGCTCGGTGATGCGCAGGGCGCCGCGATAGGTGATCGTGTGGCCGGCCACCCGGATCTTCAGACGGCCCGCGAGCGGGCCCGCCGAGGCGTCGGCGTCCTGCTGAAGTCCGGGGACGCAGCGCGCGACGCGCGCGGGGTCGGCCAGCGCATGCCGGAGGGTTTCTGCCGGAACCGGAACGAACACCTCATGCTCCATGGAAGCCGAGCCTACTCAGCCCGGGCCCGCAGTGAGCCGTTCTGCGCAGAACCGGCACAGTTCGCGGCGCCCCGGCTCGCCCGGGCCGGCAGCCAGGCAGTCCCCGTAGCAGCGCCGGCGGCCGGGCCCGACAGCCCCCGGCCGGGCCGCCGCAGTGCGTCGACCGCCCCGCTCACTCGGCGTACCGCGGTCGCAGCAGCGTCGACGGCGACAGACCCTCCGGCCGCTCACCCTGCACACCCCGGACCCCCGGACCCAGCGCCGGCGGCGGGCCCGTCGGTGCACGGACGGCGAGGACGAAACCCCGGTCGGGCGGGGCCGGCGAGCGGTACGGACGCGTCGCGAACCCCGCCGCGCGGATCGTGGCCTCTACGGTCCAGTAGGTCCGCGGGCGCGCCGCCACCGGCCCCGCGTGCACGACCAGCCGCCCGCCGTCCGCCAGGACCCCCGCCGCGAGCCCGTAGAACTCCTGCGAGTACAGCTTCGCGCTGGGCGCTGTGCGCGGATCGGGCAGGTCCGCGATCACCACGTCGTACGCCCCCCGCGGCGCCGCGGGCCCCCGCAACCAGCGGAACGCGTCCGCGTACACCACCTTCAGGCGCGCGTCCCGGTACACGTGCCTGTTCAGCGTGGCCAGGGCCGGATCCGTACGGGCCAGCCGCACCATCCCCGGATCGAGCTCGACCACGGTCACCGACTTCACCCCGGTGTGCAGGAGCACCTCGCGCGCCGCGAGCCCGTCGCCCCCACCGAGGATCAGCACGCGTGCGTGCGGTCCCAGCTGCATCGCGGGGTGCACGAGCGCAGCGTGATGCCGGGCCTCGTCACGCCCGCTCACCTGCAGCCGCCCGTCCAGGAACAGATCGAGCGGCCCCTGCGCGGCCCCGGTGAGCACGACCTCCTGCACCTCGGTACGGACGGCGACCCGCACCGGCTCGCCGTAGACCGCGCGCCGCGCCGCCGCCTCGAAGTCGGCGACCAGCGCCGTCGCCGTGGCCAGCACGACCAGCACCGTCAGATTCGCGGCGAGCAGCCACCACCGTGCCCGCGCCGACAGATCCCGCCGGAACAACCACAGCACCAGCGCCCCGCCCGCCACCGCGTTCACCGCGCCCGTCAGCAGCGCACCCGTGAGTTGCCCGAGCCACGGCAGCAGCAGGAACGGGAACGCGAGCCCGCCGACGAGCGCACCCACATAGTCCGCCGCGAACAGATCGGCGACGGTGCCCGCCGCGTCCTGTTCCCGGTCGCCGCGCCGCGACGCGCGCTGGATCAGCGTCATCAGCAGCGGGATCTCCGCGCCGATCAGCACCCCGATCGCGAGCGAGAACCCCACCAGTGCGTACCGCGCCTCGCCGAGCCAGGCGAACGCCGCGTACAGGACGAGCGCCGAGCAGCCGCCGATCAGCGCGAGCGCCGCCTCCACCACGCCGAAGCCGACGGCCGCATGGCAGCGCAGTCGCTTCGCGAGCAGCGAGCCGAGGCCCATCGCGAAGACCATGACGGAGAGGACCACGGAGGCCTGGGTGACCGAGTCACCGATCAAGTACGAGGCAAGGGCGACCAGTTCGAGCTCGTACACCAGGCCGCAGGCGGCGCAGACGAAGACCACGAGGAGGACGAGGAACCGGCCCGCGTCCGGACGGACGGGCAGCCGCGCCCCGCCCTGGAGCGGTCGCGCCCCACCCTGGAGCGGTGGTGACGCAGGCGGGTCGATCATGCAGTAACGCTACGTCACAGCCGCGTCGCACCACGTCACCCACACGAGTGCAACTGCCCCAAAATGCCGCGGACATGCATGGAATCAGCCGCCTGTGGGCATTCGCACGCCGACCCGCGTGCGGGTCACCACGAGCTGCCCCTCCTGCGGATACGCGTGCCAAGTCCGCCACCGCACCTGGCCTTCGAGGCGCTGTGCCACCATCGCCGTGAACGCGTGCGGCGAGCCGGGAAACGTACCGGCGAGCCCGTTCGGATGGTCCGCGACGAGCGCGAGCAGCTCCTGCGCACGCCCCGCGAACGAGCCCTTCGACAGCGTCTCGACGCGCGCCGCGAACTCGTACTCCCACGGCCCGAGTCGCTTGGCGATCCCCAGCGGCAGCGGGGTGCTGCTGCCGGGCATACAGGCGACGGTCTCGGAGCACGTGCCCCGCTCCTCCTCGAGCAGCACCTGGTGGGAGGCGCCCAGAAGTCTCAACTGCAGTTTCGTACCCGCCAGTTCCAGGTCGAGCGCGGCGAGGGCGGGCAGCGGTTCCCGACCCAGCGCCCAGGCCAGATCGGCCGCGCGGGTATCGGTGTAGGAGGTCTTCAGGGTCGTGAGCATGGGTCGGCTCCGCAAACACGCGTGACGGGTGGACCGGGGCGCCCCGGAGGCAGCACAGAGGAGATGGGGATCGCCGGCTCGGGGTCCACAGAAGGTCCGAGGGCTGGATGTTCTCGACAGCGAGGGAATCATGAAGTGCGCGACGCTCACAGCGCTTTTACCCAACATGACGCGGTTTCCATCCCCTCGGGGGCCTTACGGTTCAACTGTTCAACAGAAACCCATCGTGAGAGTGCACAAGACCGCCCGATACGTGCATGGTGCGTCAACAGGAGGGCGCCCGGAGGGAATTCATCCCGTCCGGGCGCCTTCGCTCGCGGCGGACCGGCTGCCCCGTGTCAGCCCTCCGCCGCCGATGACCGGCGTCGGTCAGCTGCCCCCGCCTCCGCAGCCGCCTCCGCCGCCCCCGCACGAGGAGGACCCGCAGGACGAACCGCCGCCGCAGCCGCCCCCGCCGCCCCCGCCGCCACCGCCTGCCCACCAGCTGCCTCCTCCGCCGCGGCGCGACCTGTGCCGGCTGCGGCGCGAGGAGACGGCGGCGAGCCCGACGAACGCCGCCACGAGCACCAGAATGAACAAGGCTCCGAACGTGTCGGCCATCGCCCCCACCGTCCCTTCGTTCCCCGAATCGATCTCGAAGCGTCCCCCGAAGTGAGGCCCCCGCTCCTCGCACTGCTGCGTGCGTGTGAGGGGAATGCCCCCGGCCTCGTAGGCCCAAAGCAGACTTGAGGAACTCCAGAGCTTCGGCGGGAGCGGGCACTCCGACGTGGGAGGTCGCCGTTGCGCAGGACCTTGACGGCGGACCGCGGTGAACCGGGACCGGTCAGCGCGCAGCGATCATCTGGTCCACCGCGGCACGGATCGAGTCCTCCCGCTTGCAGAAGGAGAACCGGACCAGCCAGGCCGGGGCATCGGTACCCACGTAGAAGGCCGATGTGGGAATGGCGACCACACCCGCGCGCTGGGGCAGATCCCGGCAGAACCGCACGCCGTCCGCGTAGCCCCACGGCCGCACGTCCGCCTGGACGAAGTACCCGGCATCGGCCCGGTAGGGGCGCAGACCGGCTCGTGCGAGGCCGTCGCTCAGCAGGTCCCGGTTCCGCCTCAGGGTGTCCCGCAGCTCGCCCGCCCACTCCTCCACCGAGCCGAGCGTCCGCGCCAGTGCCTCCTGGTACGGCGTGCCCGAGGCGTACGTCAGGAACTGCTTCGCGGCCGCCAGCGCCGCGACGAGCGGAGCGGGACCGCACACCCAGCCGATCTTCCAACCGGTCACGTTGAAGGTCTTGCCGGCAGAGGAGACGATCAGCGTCCGGTCCCGCATCCCGGGCAGCGCGGCGATCGGCAGATGGCGAGCGCCGTCGTACGCCAGGTGCTCGTAGACCTCGTCCGTGACCACGGTCAGCGAGTGCTCCTGGCACACGTCGGCGATCACCGCCAGCTCATCGGCCGAGAACACCTTGCCCGTGGGGTTGTGCGGAGTGTTGAGGAGCAGCACCCGGGTCCGCGGGGACACGGCGGCGCGCAGCGCGTCGGCGTCCAGCGCGAAGCCGTCGCCGTCGAGGGCCAGCGGCACACCGACGAGGCGGGCACCCGCCAGACGGGCGTCCGCCGCATAGGCGTCGTAGCAGGGATCGAAGGCGATGACCTCGTCCCCCGGGTCGCAGAACGCCAGCAGCGCGGACGCGAGCGCCTCTGTCGCGCCCGTGGTGATCAGGACCTCGTCCTGCGGCCGGTAGTCGAGGCCGTAGCGCCGGAGCTGATGAGCGGCGACCGCCTCGCGCAGCGCCGGGAAACCGGCAGCGGGCGGGTACTGGTTGTGCCCCGACAGCACGGCGTCCGACACGTCCTTGAGCAGCGCCGCGGGACTGTCCAGTTCCGGCACTCCCTGGCCCAGGTTCACCGCCCCCGTGCTCCGCGCGAGTTCGGTCATCTCGGTGAAGATCGACGTGCCCATGTCCCGCACCCGCCCCGCCGGGCTCCATGTCCCGGAGCTCGCAGCGGCGAGCGCACCGGCCGTCCTCTTCGCATCCATGCGATCCCACTTTCCGTCGCCGCCGACCAGGAGATACAGCCCTCACGATAGGCGGATGCGGGGGCCCGTTCGCCAGGCCCTGTCCGGCCGGACAGGGCGGCCGGGCCCGTTCCCGACGACTGTCACGGGCGACATGCGTCCCTTCCCCCCGGCCGGGAGAACTCCTACCCGGTCGGCCGCTCAGCGCTGGCGCGGCGGGCGTGCGCCACCGATGGTCGAACTGACTGACCGATCACGCGCGCGCACGGAGGTGCCCCCTGTCCGCCGAGACGCTCGACTCATCACCGTCAGTCGACACCCGGCCCGTGCCCCGCCGGCGCGGCGCCCTGCACCGGGCGGCGCCCGCGCTCGGGATGTTCGCGGCGGCACGGCTCACCGGGATGGTTCTGCTGGCCCTGTGGGCCTGGCACATCGGCAAGTCACCGCGGGCCCTGCTCGCCAACTCCTGGGACTCCGACTGGTACATCCGTATCGCCGCACACGGCTACGGGCGCACGCTGTACTGGCCGGACGGCTCCGCCCAGTCCGATCTGGCGTTCTTCCCGCTCTACCCCGCGCTCGTACGGGCCGGGACGACCCTCTCGCCGTTGGCCGGGGGAACGGTGGGGCTGGTGCTGTCCTGGGCCGCCGCGGGAACGGCCGCGTGGGGCATCTACGCCGTCGTCGAGCACCTGTACGACAGGACCGTCGCGACCGTCCTCGTACTGCTGTGGGGGCTGCTGCCGCACTCGATCGTGCTGTCCATGGCGTACACCGAGCCGCTGCTGTGCGCCTTCGCGGCGTGGTCTCTGTACGCGCTGGTGACCCGGCGATGGCTCTGGGCGGGCTCGCTGGCGGGGTTGGCGGGGCTGACCCGCCCCAACGGGATCGCGGTCGGGGCGGCGGTCATCGCCGTGGCGGCGTACGAACTCTGGAAGCGGCGCGGCAGGGGCGGAAGGCTCTGGGCGGCGGCCGCGCTGGCGCCCGCCGGGTGGCTCGGCTATCTGCTGTGGGTGGGGGCACGCAAGGGCGACTGGCTCGGCGGGTACTTCGCAGTGCAGGACGGCTGGACGTCGCGGTTCGACCTGGGTCTCGGCTCGCTGCGCACGGTGCGGTCGATGGTGACCACGCCGGTGTTCTTCGGCTTCCCGATGGCGCTCGTGATCGTGGGGGCGGGGGTACTGCTCTTCGCGCTGTTCGTCCTGGCAAGACCGGCGCTGCCCCTGCTCGTGTACACGGCCGTACTGGTGCTGATCACGGTCGGCGGGTCGGGCTTCTTCGAGTCCAAGCCGCGCTTCCTGCTGCCGGCGTTCCCGCTGCTCCTGCCGCTGGCGTCCGCACTGAAGAAAGCCCGGCCGAGTGCCGCGATCACGGTGATCGTGGCACTGGCCGGGCTGTCGTTCGGCTACGGGGCCTATCTGCTCACGCTCGGCCCCATGGCGCTGTAGCCGCCGCTTCGGGCGGTGAGGCCCAGCGGTACGGCTCAGCGGTACGGCTCAGCGGTACGGCTCAGGCGTCGTCGGCCGGCTTCTCGCCCTCGTCGTCGCCGCCCGCGGGCTCGAGGCCGAACTGCTCCACGAGCCACTTGTCGAACTCGATCGAAGCGCGCACCCAGCTCACCGTCGACGACACGAAGTGCTCCAGGCTGACGCCCGTGCCGATGAGCATCTGCGCCTCGCCGATGAGACGGACGGAGGCGGGCTGGCCCTCCTCCTCGTGGGTGTGCGTGTAGACCTTCGGCCACAAGGTGCGGCGGTTCCAGTCGTCGATCGCGTCGAGGACCTTGGCACGGTCCTCGATGGCGTGCGGACGGTCGTAGAACGTGCGCACCGAGAAGACCTGCTGCTCGTCCTCGCCACGGAACATGAAGTACGTACGGAATTCCTCCCACGGCGCCGCGAGGTCACCCTCGTCGTCGACGACGTACTTCAGCTCCATCTGGTCGAGGAGCTGCTTGACCAGGTCCTGGTCGGGGATGACCGGGCCCGCCGGTGCTTGGGCCTGAGGCTGGGGCTGGCCCCCGAAATTCGGAATCGAGGACGGGTCGATGCTCACGGGGTGTTTCCCTTCGTACGGATGCGGCCATCCTCCCCCATCCCGGGCGGGGGCTGGCAACCCCCACCGGACCTTCGCCACGACGTGTCCGGATCGGTGTCCCGGGGCGGGGCGCGGGGCCGGGCCCGCGCCCCTCGGCATCACTGCACCGGGCCCACGATCAGGCCGTCGTCGAAGCGGTCGACGCGGACCTTGTCGCCGTCCTTGATCTCGCCGGAGAGGATCTCCTTGGCGAGGCGGTCGCCGATCGCGGTCTGGACGAGGCGGCGCAGCGGGCGGGCGCCGTACGCCGGGTCCATGCCTTCGTCGGCGAGCCACTCCAGGGCGGTCGGGGTGACCTCCAGGGTCAGCCGGCGCTCGGCGAGGCGCCGGGCGAGGCGGTCGATCTGGAGCTCGGCGATACGGGCGAGCTCGTCCTTCGACAGGGCCGAGAAGACGACCAGATCGTCGAGCCGGTTGAGGAACTCCGGCTTGAAGCTGGCCCGCACGACCTCCAGGACCTGCTGCTTCTTCTCCTCCTCGCTGGTCAGCGGCTCGACGAGGTACTGGCTGCCGAGGTTTGAGGTGAGGATCAGGATGGTGTTCCTGAAGTCCACCGTACGGCCCTGGCCGTCGGTGAGCCGTCCGTCGTCGAGGACCTGCAGCAGGATGTCGAAGACCTCGGGGTGCGCCTTCTCCACCTCGTCGAGCAGGATCACGCTGTACGGACGTCGGCGCACCGCCTCGGTGAGCTGGCCGCCCTCCTCGTACCCGACATAGCCGGGCGGGGCGCCGACCAGGCGCGCGACGCTGTGCTTCTCGCTGTACTCCGACATGTCGATGCGGACCATGGCCCGCTCGTCGTCGAAGAGGAAGTCCGCGAGCGCCTTCGCCAGCTCGGTCTTCCCGACACCGGTCGGGCCGAGGAAGAGGAAGGAGCCGGTGGGGCGGTCGGGGTCCGCGATGCCCGCACGGGAGCGGCGCACCGCGTCCGACACGGCCCCTACGGCCTCGGTCTGGCCGATCAGCCGCCTGCCCAGCTCGGACTCCATGCGCAGCAGCTTCTGGGTCTCGCCCTCCAGCAGCCGGCCCGCCGGGATCCCGGTCCAGGAGGCGACCACGTCCGCGATGTCGTCCGGGCCGACCTCCTCCTTGACCATGGTGTCCTTGGCGGCCTCCTGCTCGGCCTCGGAGGCCTCCGCGAGCTCCCGCTCCAGCCCGGGGATCTCCCCGTACAGCAGCTTGGACGCGGTGTCGAAGTCGCCGTCGCGCTGGGCGCGCTCGGCCTGGCCGCGCAGCTCGTCGAGCTTCTCCTTCAGCTCACCGACGCGGTTGAGGCCCTGCTTCTCCTTCTCCCAGCGGGCGGTGAGGCCGCGCAGCTCCTCCTCCTTGTCGGCGAGGTCGCGGCGCAGCTTCTCCAGGCGCTGCTTGGACGCCTCGTCGGTCTCCTTGGAGAGCGCCAGCTCCTCCATCTTCAGCCGGTCGACGGCGCGCTGGAGCTCGTCGATCTCGACGGGCGAGGAGTCGATCTCCATGCGCAGCCGGGACGCCGACTCGTCGACGAGGTCGATGGCCTTGTCGGGCAGGAAGCGGGAGGTGATGTACCGGTCGGACAGCGTCGCGGCGGCGACCAGCGCGCTGTCCGCGATCTGCACCTTGTGGTGCGCCTCGTACCGCCCCTTGAGCCCGCGCAGGATCGCGATGGTGTCCTCGACCGTCGGCTCGGAGACCAGCACCTGCTGGAAGCGGCGCTCCAGCGCCGCGTCCTTCTCGATCCGCTCGCGGTACTCGTCGAGGGTGGTCGCGCCGACCATGCGCAGCTCGCCGCGGGCGAGCATCGGCTTCAGCATGTTGCCCGCGTCCATCGCGGAGTCGCCGCCGGCGCCCGCGCCCACGACGGTGTGCAGCTCGTCGATGAAGGTGATGATCTGGCCGTCGCTCTCCTTGATCTCGGAGAGGACGGTCTTCAGCCGTTCCTCGAATTCGCCCCGGTACTTCGCACCGGCAACCATCGCGCCCAGGTCGAGGGCGACCAGCCGCTTGTTCCGCAGCGACTCGGGGACGTCGCCCTTCACGATCCGCTGGGCGAGCCCCTCGACGACGGCGGTCTTGCCGACGCCGGGCTCACCGATCAGCACGGGGTTGTTCTTGGTACGGCGCGACAGCACCTGCACCACGCGGCGGATCTCCTGGTCGCGGCCGATGACGGGGTCGAGCCTCCCCTCCCTGGCCGCGGCCGTGAAGTCCGTACCGAACTTCTCCAGGGCCTTGTACTGGCCCTCGGGGTCTGGCGTCGTCACCCGGCGGCCTCCCCTCGTCCTCTGGAACGCGTCCAGCAGCTTGCCGTCCGTGGCGCCCTGCCCGGACAGCACCTCGCCGGCCCGTCCGCCCTTGGCCGCGATCCCGATGAGCAGGTGCTCGGTGGAGATGTAGTCGTCCCCGAGCTCCTTGGCGCGGCGCGCGGCGTCGGCGATGACGGCGAGCAGCTCGCGGTTGGCCTGCGGCGGCGCGACGGTGGACCCGGTCACGCTGGGCAGGTCGGCGAGGACCCGCTCGGCCCCGGACCTTACCGCGGCCTGGTCGGCGTCGACTGCGGCCAGCAGGTCGGTGATGTTCTCGTTGTCCTGACCCGCGAGGAGTGCGAGCAGAAGGTGCGCGGGTGTCAGATCGGGGTGCCCGTCGGACACGGCTCGGCTGGAAGCGGCGTTGAGCGCGTCCCGGCTCCTGTTGGTCAGCTCGGCGTCCACGTGCGGTCTCTCCTCCTCGGCTCGTCACGTCATACGGATGTGACTCTTCCAACGTACACAAAGTTGAGTCTATTCCACTCAAGGTACGGGATGAGCAGGCTCCGCCGATAGGTTCCGGGCATGGCCATCGACCCACGGAATCCCGACGCGTCCTACCTCAGCTTCTGGCGCGAGTACCACATGTGCACCCTGACCACCCCACGCCCGGACGGCACCCCGCACGTCGTCGCGGTGGGCGTCACGTACGACCCGGAGGGCGGCGAGAAGGGCATCGCCCGCGTCATCACCAACAAGCACAGCCACAAGGTCGCCAACGTCCTGGCCGCGGGCCCGGAACCGGCACGGGTCGCAGTCTGCCAGGTGGACAAGGGGCGTTGGGCGACGCTGGAGGGCCGCGCCACGGTCCGGACGGAACCGGAGGTGGTCGCGGACGCGGTCGCGCGTTACGCGGACCGATACGGCCGTACTCCCGCGCCGAACCCGGACCGGGTGGTCATCGAGATCGCCCTGACGCGCGCGATGGGCCGGGCGTAGCCGCGAGGCCCGCGATCCCGGACGTCCGGGGCCACCGGGGCCACCGGGGTCACCGGGGTCACCGGGGCCTCGGAGGCCCCGGACCCCTCGGAGGCCTCCGGAGAAGGAGAAAGAGCAAAGCACAGCGGCGCCATCGTGTTTCAGGTCCACGATGGCGCCGCTGTGTGGGGGAAGCACCTGAGCGATCTTGAACGACGGGGGAACCGCTCAGGCACTGCGGGGGGTGGCGGTGGTGGTGTGCGGCTCGACCAGCTGGTGGTCGCGCTGGTCGAGATTGACGAAGATCATGCCGTACCTGATGGCACAGCGGACGGGTTGCGGAGCCCCGCGGGGCCTCCGCAGGCAGCGGTACGCGCGGATCTCCTCGTCGTCGCCGCGGTTGATCACGACCGGTTCGCCGAAGAGGGTGACCATCAACGAATCGCCACGGTGCGGCACCGCTGTGACGAGGTCGATGAAATGCCACCCGGAGCGGTACGCGGTCGCCATCTCCCGCCGGAAGCGAGGATCCTCGGGAACCGTCATGCCCTCACGGACTCCCAACCGGGGTCCGCCGACTCCCAGCCGGGATCCTGCGACGCCGCCGGCGCCGTGAACTCCCAGCCCGGGTCCTGGACCGCCCGCGGTGCGACTTCCCAGCCCGGGTCAGGCGCCGCTGAGGTCACCTGGGTCACCTGTGAACCCAGACCCCACCCGGGACCCTCGGCCGACGTCACAACCCCCACTGCCGCAGCAGCGAAGAGCGCGACACCGACTACGGTGCGTATGAGCTTCTTGGCCATGACCGAGCAACCTCACTTGAAGGTGATTCCTACGGCTCCCCCGCAGCCATGACGATGGCTCACTCTCCACGTTTCCACCACTGGCTCAATGCATCATGTTCCTGTATTGCAAAAGCCTGGGGGTGTATAGATGCGGTCAGAACTGGACAATCAGGGTCACCCTCATACACATGCACAGCTGTGCGAGGCCGGTTCACGGCTGTATGCGAGTGCCCTGCGGAGTGGACGGATCGCCCGGACGGAGGTGACCTCCGCACCCTGCCTGATCGACCTGGACCTGCTGCGTCCCGACCCCGACGACGTCCAGTGGCTCCGCCCCGTGCCCCCCTCCGCGGCGCTGGCCCAGCTCCTGCTGCCGATAGAGAGCGAAATTCAGGAGCGTAGACGGCTTACCGTTCAACTGTCCGACGCGTTTGAGCCATTCATGACCATCAGCGCGCAGGACCCTTCGACCACCCACGCGATCACGGTGCTCGAAGGACTCCCCCGGATCAATGCCAGCCTGGACCGCGTCGTTGCCGAGTGCACGTCGGAGCTGCTGACCGTCCAGCCGGGCAGCGGCCGCAGCGCGGCCACCTTCGGCGCGGCACTGCGCAGGGTCAGACCGCTCCTCGGCCGCGGCATCCGGATGCGCACCCTCTACCAGCACACCGCCCGCCACCAGCCGATCACCCTGGCCTATCTGGAACGCATAGGCCCCGAGGTCGAGGTGCGCACGCTGGAGGAGATCATCGACCGGCTGATCATCGTGGACCGCAAGGTCGCCTTCGTCCCGGCCAGCCGGGACCGCCAGGTCGCACTGGAGCTGCACCACCCCGGCCTGGTCGAGTATCTCGTCGGCGTCTTCGACCAGTTCTGGATGCAGGCGATCCCGCTCGACGACCCGGTGACGTACGAGCCCAACGTGAACGGCATAAGCGGGGTGCAGCGCGCCATAGCAAGGCTCCTCGTCGAGGGCCACGTCGACGAGGCGATCGCCCGCCGGCTCGGTATGAACGTCCGCACCTGCCGCGCCCACATCGCCAAGCTCGCCTCGGCGCTCGGCAGTGGTTCGCGGGCGCAACTGGGTTATCTCATCGCCCAGTCCGGGATCCTCTCGGCCCCGCCGCCGGAACAGGGCTGACGGCGGCCGCGCCCGCCCGTGCAGAGGGCGCACGCATAGGCGGACGCAGAGGGGCCGGGAGAGCTACTCGCCCTCCCGGCCCCTTCATGCGTTCCTGACGGCTTCAGCCGTCGCGCTTCGGCTTCGGCCGCCACACCACCAGCGCACTGGCCTGCTGCACGTCCTGATACGGCACCAGATCCCGCCGGTACGACGCGTGCACCTGCGCCTCGCGCTGCTGCATCGCCGCCGCCGCGCCCTCCACCGCCGCCGAGAGCTCGGCGACGCGTGCCTGGAGCGCCGCGACCTGGTTCTCCAGTTCGATGATGCGCTTGATACCGGCCAGATTGATGCCCTCGTCCTGCGACAACTGCTGCACCTGGCGGAGCAGTTCGATGTCGCGGGCCGAGTAGCGCCGACCCCGTCCGGCGGTGCGGTCGGGGGAGACCAGGCCGAGGCGGTCGTACTGCCTCAGCGTCTGCGGGTGTAGGCCGGAGAGCTGGGCCGCCACCGAGATGACGTACACCGGCGTCTCGTCGGTCAGTTCATAGACCCTGCTTCCGAACCCGGGCTGTCGACGTCGGCCGTCCATCGCGTCATGCTCCCTTCGCAGCCTGGAACAGTTCTGCCCGCGGGTCCTCGCCGGCAGTCGCCTTCCGGTACGCCTCCAGGGCCTCACGCGCATCGGCACCGAGGTCCTTCGGCACCGCGACCTCCACGGTGACCAGGAGATCGCCGTGGGTGCCGTCCTTACGGACGGCGCCCTTGCCACGAGCGCGCATCGTACGACCGTTGGGCGTGCCCGCGGGCAGCTTCAGCGTGACCGGGGGCCCGCCGAGCGTCGGCACCTTCACCTCGCCGCCCAGTGCCGCCTCCGTGAAGGAGACCGGCACCGTGACGGTGAGGTTGTCGCCCCTGCGGCCGAAGACCGGGTGGGGGTCGACATGGACGACGACGTACAGATCGCCCGCCGGGCCGCCGCGCTCGCCCGGTGCGCCCTTGCCGCGCAGCCGGATCCGCTGGCCGTCACTCACGCCCGCGGGGATGCGGACCTGCATGGTCCTCGACGACTTGGCCCGGCCGCTGCCGTGGCAGACCTCGCACGGGTTCTCGGCGATGAGCCCACGCCCCTTGCAGTCCACGCACGGGTCGGTGAGCGAGAACGAGCCGCTGCCGCCGCGCGAGACCTGCCCGGTGCCGACACAGGTCGGGCACACACGCGGCGTGCCGTTCTTGTCTCCGGTGCCCGAACAGGCCTTGCAGGGCTGCTGGCTGGACATCCGCAGCGGGACCGTGGCCCCTTCGACCGCCTCGGTGAAGCTGAGCGTCACCTCGGACTCGATGTCCTGGCCGCGGCGCGGCTGCGTACGCGTACCCGCCCCGGCGCCGCGGTGGAACAGCCCGCCGAAGACGTCTCCGATGCCGCCCCCGAAGCCGCCGGCGCCGCCGGCGCCGCTGCCGCCCCCGGCCTGGGTGCCGCCGAAGAGGTCACTCAGGTCGAAGTTGAACGTGCCGCCGGCGCCGGGGCCGCCTGCCCGGAAGCCGCCGTTGCCGAAGAGGGCGCGCGCCTCGTCGTACTCCTTGCGCCGCTTGGCGTCGCCGAGCACGTCGTTGGCCTCGGAGATCTCCTTGAAGCGCTCCTCGGCCTTGGCGTCGCCCTTGTTGGCGTCCGGGTGGAACTCGCGGGCGAGCTTCCGGTACGCCTTCTTGATCTCGGCCTCGGTGGCGTCCTTGGGGACGCCGAGAACCTTGTAGTAGTCCTTCTCCACGAAGTCCTTCGTGCTCACCGACGTCCCTCCTCTCGGACGACTCCGTACTCGTACCCGTTTCCGTCACCGATCACGTCAGCCCTCGTCCGGGCCACCGCTCTCCTCGCCTGCCGGCTGCTCCTCCTTCGGCGCCGCGGGTGCCGCGCCCGGCTGGGGCTCGGCCACCGCGACCCGCGCGGGGCGGATGGTCCGCTCGCCGATCCGGTAGCCCGGCTGCAGGATCGCGACGCAGGTCGTCTCGGTGACGTCCGGTGCGTACGAGTGCATCAGGGCTTCGTGGATCGTCGGGTCGAAGGGCTCGCCCTCCTTGCCGAACTGCTGCAGACCCATCTTGGCGGCGACCGTCTCCAGCGATTCGGCCACCGACTTGAAGCCGCCCACCAGTTCACCGTGCTCGCGGGCACGGCCGATGTCGTCGAGGACGGGCAGGAGCTCGGTCAGGAGCTGCGCGACGGCGATCTCCTTGACCGTGATCCGGTCCCGCTCCACCCGGCGACGGTAGTTCTGGTACTCGGCCTGGAGCCGCTGGAGGTCCATCGTGCGCTCGTTGAGCGCGGTACGGACCTGGTCCAGCTGGGCCGTCAGGCCTGCCTGAGCCGCGGTCTGTGCTGCGTCCCCGGCCGGGGCCGCCCCCTCCTCCGCGGAGGGGGAGGCGGCCTGCGCCGCTTCGTCCGGAGTGGCGCCGGAGGGGACGTCAGGCTTCTCCTCGAAGCCCGGGGTCTCCTCCGTCATCAGGCAGCGCCACCCTTCTGGTCCTTCTCGTCGTCGACGATCTCGGCGTCGACGACATCGTCCTCGGCCTTCGCCTGGGAGGCACCGGCGTCACCGGCACCGCCCGCGGCCTGCTGGGCCTGCGCGTCGGCGTACATGGCCTGGCCGAGCTTCTGGGAGACGGCGGCGACCTTCTCGGTCGCGGTGCGGATCTCCGCGGTGTCCTCGCCCTTGAGCTTGTCCTTCAGCTCGGCGACGGCACCCTCGACCTCGGTCTTGATCTCGCCCGGGACCTTGTCCTCGTTGTCCTTGAGGAACTTCTCGGTCTGGTAGACGAGCTGCTCGGCCTGGTTGCGGGTCTCGGCGGCCTCGCGGCGGCGGTGGTCCTCCTCCGCGTACTGCTCGGCCTCCTGGCGCATCCGGTCGACCTCGTCCTTGGCGAGCGAAGAACCGCCGGTGACGGTCATCTTCTGCTCCTTGCCCGTGCCGAGGTCCTTCGCGGTCACGTGCATGATGCCGTTGGCGTCGATGTCGAAGGAGACCTCGATCTGCGGGACGCCGCGCGGGGCCGGGGGCAGGCCGGTCAGCTCGAACATGCCGAGCTTCTTGTTGTACGCCGCGATCTCGCGCTCGCCCTGGTAGACCTGGATCTGCACGGACGGCTGGTTGTCCTCGGCCGTCGTGAAGATCTCCGAGCGCTTCGTCGGGATCGTGGTGTTGCGCTCGATGAGCTTGGTCATGATGCCGCCCTTGGTCTCGATACCGAGGGACAGCGGGGTCACGTCGAGGAGCAGGACGTCCTTGACCTCACCCTTGAGGACACCGGCCTGGAGCGTGGCGCCGATGGCGACGACCTCGTCCGGGTTCACACCCTTGTTGGCCTCCTTGCCGCCGGTCAGCTCCTTGACGAGCTCGGCGACGGCCGGCATACGGGTCGAGCCACCCACGAGAACGACGTGGTCGATCTCGGAGAGCTGGATGCCCGCGTCCTTGATGACGTTGTGGAACGGCGTCTTGCAGCGCTCCAGCAGGTCGGCGGTGAGCTGCTGGAACTGGGCGCGCGTGAGCTTCTCGTCCAGGTGCAGCGGGCCCTCGGCGGACGCCGTGATGTAGGGCAGGTTGATGGTCGTCTCGGTCGAGGACGACAGCTCGATCTTCGCCTTCTCCGCGGCCTCGCGGAGACGCTGGAGAGCCATCTTGTCCTTCGACAGGTCCACGCCGTGGCCGTTGGCGAACTGCTTCACCAGGTAGTCGACGACGCGCTGGTCCCAGTCGTCACCACCGAGGTGGTTGTCACCGTTGGTGGCCTTCACCTCGACGACGCCGTCGCCGATCTCCAGCAGCGAGACGTCGAAGGTGCCGCCACCGAGGTCGAAGACGAGGATCGTCTGGTCGTCCTTGTCGAGGCCGTACGCGAGCGCGGCGGCCGTCGGCTCGTTGACGATGCGCAGGACGTTGAGACCCGCGATCTCGCCGGCCTCCTTGGTGGCCTGGCGCTCGGAGTCGTTGAAGTACGCCGGGACGGTGATGACCGCGTCCGTGACCTTCTCGCCCAGGTACGACTCCGCGTCGCGCTTCAGCTTCTGCAGGATGAAGGCGCTCATCTGCTGCGGGTTGAAGGTCTTCCCGTCGAGCTCGATCTTCCAATCGGTGCCCATGTGACGCTTCACGGACCGGATGGTCCGGTCCACGTTGGTGACCGCCTGACGCTTCGCAACCTCTCCGACGAGCACCTCACCGTTCTTGGCGAAGGCGACGACGGACGGCGTGGTCCTGGCGCCCTCGGCGTTGGTGATGACGGTGGGCTCCCCGCCTTCCAGAACGCTGACGACGGAGTTAGTCGTGCCCAGGTCGATGCCGACCGCACGTGCCATTTCGAATCCTCCAGTGGGGCTTAACTTGAGCGGAACTGGCTCAAGGATGCATCACAGGTCCCACGGAGTCAACAGACCTGAGTCGACCCGACTCAACTATGGTGCGTGGCCTGGCGCGCCCCGGCCGATCCACCCCGGCGCGGCCTGCGCCCCCCACGCCACCCACCGTGCCATTGTTCGCATAAAGCACGCGAAAACATGACACGAACGACGGAACGGTCGGGTGAGAGCCATGCAGCCCAAGCGCCTTCTCGATCTCGTCCTCGGCTCGCTCCTGCTGACCCTCTTCGCACCCCTGCTGGCGGCAGCCGCCTACTCGGCCGTGCTGCGCCTGAGGCCCGGCGGCGCGTTCGTGCGCGAGACGAGGACCGGGCTGCACGGCCGTCCGCTGACCGTGCGCTCGCTGCGCACCCGCCGCTACCGGCTGGACCTGCTCTCCCGGCTGCCCCATGTCGTACGGGGCGAGATGTCCCTTGTCGGGCCGGCCGCGCTGGCGCCCGGCGACCCGCGCGCCGCCGCACCCTGGCGGCAGAGCGTCAAGCCGGGCCTGACCGGCCTCGCCCAGCTCCGCCGGCATTCGACGATGCCCTGGGACGAGCCGGAACTACTCGATCAGCACTATGTGGAGCACCATTGGATGGGCCTCGACCTGGCCATCCTCGTACGTACGCTGCCGGCCCTGCGGCCCCCGCGCACTCAGGGTGACCTGAGCGACGCAGATCACCGCTTGCACAACTACAGTGCGGCGGAATAAGTGGGTAGTCTCAGCACGGACTGATTAAGTTACCGCTTAGTAAGTCCGATCTTCCCACCTCGCAGGCCCGAGGGAGCCCCCAAATGCAACTCGCCGCGATCATCGTGTCGCTGGTCCTGACCGTGGTCGGCGTTGCGCTGCTCGCACGCGCCATCGGCCAGTTCGTCAGGTACTTCAAGCTCGGCCAGCCCGTGCCCGCCGGCACCCGGACCGACAACCCCTACCAGCGCAGTGTGACGCTGGTGAAGGAGTTCCTCGGCCACACCCGGATGAACCGCTGGGGCATCGTGGGCGTCGCCCACTGGTTCGTGGCGATCGGCTTCCTGACGCTGCCGCCGACCATCATCACGGCGTACGGCCAGCTCTTCGAGGCCGACTGGACGCTCCCGGTGATCGGCGGCTTCCTGCCGTACGAGCTGTACATCGAGTTCATCGCCGCGATGACCACCCTCGGCATCGTCACGCTGATGGTCATCCGCCTGCTGAACCTGCCGTCGCGGCCCGGCCGCAAGTCGCGGTTCGCGGGCTCGAAGATGGGCCAGGCGTACTTCGTCGAGTACGTCATCTTCACCATCGGCCTGGCGATCTACGCCCTGCGCGGCCTCGAGGGCGCGCTGCACCACGTGGACCACTACGAGGCCGCGTACTTCGCCTCGTACCCGCTGATCCTGGCCTTCAAGGGCCTGAGCATCGCCGCGCTGCAGAACCTCGTCTACCTCTTCGCGATGATCAAGCTGAGCACGACCATGATCTGGATGATCACGGTCTCGCTCAACACGAACATGGGTGTGGCCTGGCACCGCTTCCTCGCCTTCCCGAACATCTGGTTCAAGCGCAACGCGACCGGTGAGACGGCCCTCGGCGGCCTCCAGCCGATGACGTCCGGCGGCAAGCCGATCGACTTCGAGGACCCGGGCGAGGACGACGTCTTCGGCGTCTCCCAGGTGGAGCAGTTCTCCTGGAAGGGCCTGCTGGACTTCTCCACCTGCACCGAGTGCGGTCGCTGCCAGTCGCAGTGCCCGGCCTGGAACACGGGCAAGCCGCTCTCTCCGAAGCTGCTGATCATGTCGCTGCGCGACCACGCGCACGCCAAGGCGCCCTACCTGCTGGCCGGCGGCGGCAAGACGATGGAGGGCGAGGAGAAGGCGTCCGAGGAGCAGCTGAAGGACGTCCCCGCCTCCGCCCTCGCCGAGGCCGAGCGCCCGCTGATCGGGACCGCCGAGGAGAACGGCGTCATCGACCCGGACGTGCTGTGGTCCTGCACCACCTGCGGTGCCTGCGTGGAGCAGTGCCCGGTCGACATCGAGCACATCGACCACATCGTCGACATGCGCCGCTACCAGGTGATGATCGAGAGCTCCTTCCCGTCCGAGGCGGGCACGATGCTCAAGAACCTGGAGAAGAAGGGCAACCCCTGGGGCCTGGCGAAGAAGCAGCGCCTCGAGTGGACCAAGGAGGTCGACTTCGAGGTCCCGGTCGTCGGCAAGGACGTCGAGGACCTCAGCGAGGTCGACTACCTGTACTGGGTCGGCTGCGCGGGCGCCCTCGAGGACCGGGCCAAGAAGACCACCAAGGCCTTCGCCGAGCTGCTGCACATCGCGGGCGTCAAGTTCGCGATCATGGGCGGCGAGGAGAAGTGCACCGGAGACTCGCCGCGCCGCCTCGGCAACGAGTTCCTGTTCCAGCAGCTGGGCGCGGAGAACGTCGCGATGCTGAACATGGCATTCGGCGAGGACGACGAGGACCCGTCGACGAAGAAGCCGAAGTCGTCGAAGAAGATCGTCGCGACCTGCCCGCACTGCTTCAACACCATCGCGAACGAGTACCCGCAGCTCGGCGGCGAGTACGAGGTCATCCACCACACCCAGCTGCTCCAGCACCTGATCGACGAGGGCAAGCTGATCCCGGTGACGCCGGTCGAGGGTCTGATCACGTACCACGACCCCTGCTACCTGGGCCGCCACAACAAGGTCTACACGCCGCCGCGCGAGATCATCGCCAAGGTGCCGGGCCTGCGGAACGAGGAGATGCACCGCCACAAGGAGCGCGGCTTCTGCTGTGGCGCCGGCGGAGCGCGCATGTGGATGGAGGAGCGGATCGGCAAGCGCATCAACACCGAGCGTGTGGACGAGGCTCTCTCGCTCAACCCTGACATCGTCTCGACGGCCTGCCCGTTCTGTCTCGTGATGCTGACCGACTCGGTCAACGGCAAGAAGAACGACGGCCAGGCCAAGGAGAGCCTGCAGGTCGTGGACGTGGCGCAGCTGCTCCTCGACTCGGTGAGGATTCCGGTGGACCCGGAAGAGGGTGCGGCGGAGCCCGCTGGGGGAGCGCCGGAACCGCAGCCCGTGAAGTAGTCGTCCTCGTACTCGGTACGGGAAACGAGAAGCGGCCGGACCTGCCTCGGGGGCAGGACCGGCCGCTTTTCGCGTGACCTCCCGGCTCGCACCGGCCTCACCCCATGCGAGTGGGCCATTACGCATCGCCCAAGCATTGGCCCAAGCGCCTGGCAGGAGCATGATGAGGCGGCTGGTTCCGGAGAGACGGATGGGGTGGGTGCCGCCGTGGGGCGTCGACGTCGAATGCGCAAGGCCGCGCTCGGAGGCTTGGGCATGCTGCTGCTGGCGCCGCTGTCGGCGGGCTGCGGGCTCTCACCTGCGCACCCCGACGCCACGTCCGACCGCCCGGCCCTCGGCGCCTCCGCTTCCGCCGCCGCATCCGCCTCCGCCTTCGCCGGCAGGGCGGCCGTGCCCGCCCTCCCCGTACCGCGCGGCAACGGCAGCCGCGTCCCGGAGGACTTCAACGGCGACGGGCACCGCGATCTCGTCCTCGACGACCTCGTCAAGGCGCCGGGCGCGGCCCACGACGACGATGCGGGCATCGGCATCGTCTACGGGACCGCGAAAGGCTCCCTGGCCCCTTCCGTACGCCGGCTCCTCACCCCTCGCGCCAACGGCGCCCCCGTCGCGGGCGTGCTCCCCTCCGCCTTCGACGCAGCGGCCGCGTGCGACCTCGACAAGGACGGCTTCAGCGACCTGATCGTGGCCACGGACCCGCCGTACGACGGTGTCGGCCGCCCGCCCGTCCCCCTCCAGCTGCTCTTCGGCGGCCCCACCGGCCTCATGGGGAAGGCGGTCGTCCTCCGCATCCCGGAGCGGGCCCGGTACGGCAACGAGTGGCCCGACCACCCCGTCTGCGGCGACTTCGACGGCGACGGCGCCCAGGACCTCGCCGTCACCGCGAGCGGCGGCCGGCTCAGCTTCCTGCCCGGCCCCTTCACCCGTACGGGCGCCCCACGCGCCGCCGAGGCCCCGCTCCCGGGCGCGGGCCCGTTGCTCGCGGCCCCCGAGCCCGACGCCGACCCGAACGGCGACGGCTACGACGACCTGGCCCACTCCACACGCCCCCGCACCCCCGGCGCCGCGGCCGAGACCGGGCTGCTGCTGGGCGGCCCCGACGGCCCCGGGCGCCCCGGCGGCACGTACACCTTCAAGGCCGTGCGCCTCCCGCCCGCGCCACCGCTCCCGGCAGGCGAAGCCACGCCCGTCACCGAGCTGCTGCGCTACGCGGACTTCGACGGCGACAAGCGGGCGGACGTCGTGACGCGTACGCACCGGGGCGAGAACGCCGACGTCATCGCCCTTTACCCGGCCTCCGGCGACCGCACAAGGCCCTTGATCACTTTCAGCACGTCGATCTTCCTGGACATCCCTTAGCTTGATCTTTAACGTCCGGCGTCGAATGGTGCGTCGAACTTGATCACTCGGTTCGGTATCCGGCGTACACGGAAGCGGCCTTCGTCTGAACA